>NZ_NCAS01000048.1:0-26828 GCF_002255515.1 Acidiphilium sp. 20-67-58
GCAGCCGGGTCCAGAGCAGGGCGCCGAGCGGGCCGCCATCCGCACCAAAGGCGCCGGCGGCGGCACGGCGCGCCACAGCACCGCACAGCACGTCGATCATGATCCGGAAACGGAGCGCCACATCCATGAACAGAACAGGAACATATTTGCTCCGGGGTGGGCAATGTTTTTCTCCTGTTTTGCTTCCCCCCCCGGCCTTTTTCGCTCCTTTTTTCGTTCCGCTGGTTTTTCGTTCCTCTGGTTTTTCGTCCCTCTGGCGCCGGACCGCTCCGTTTCCGCGCGGCGGCGGGGCCAGAGCATCATCCGATCCTTTCGGATCGGATGATGCTCTGTTTATCAATATGATAGCTCATCATCCGATCCTTTCGGATCGGATAAAGATGCTCTGATCATCAACAAGATAGAGCACGACATCCGATCCGTAAGGATCGGAAAGTGCTCTAGCCGCCGGGGCGGAGGTCGGGCGGGGTGGCCTCTGCCTTGAGGGTGGCGATGGCCTCGTCGAGGGTCATGCTGTCCTGCTTGTCGGAACCGAGGCGGCGGATCGAGACGGTCTGCTGCTCGGCCTCGCGGCGGCCGACGACGAGGATGTTCGGCACCAGGGCGAGCGAGAGGTCGCGCACCTTGGCGTTGATCTTTTCGTTGCGGGTGTCGGTGACGACGGCGAGGCCGGCGGCCTTGAGCCGTGCGGCGACCGTCTCGGCATAGTCGTTGGCGTCGGTGACGATGCTGGCCACGGCCGCCTGGGTGGGGGCGAGCCAGAGCGGGAAGCGGCCGGCGCAGTTCTCGATCAAAATGCCGATGAAGCGCTCGAAACTGCCCACGATCGCGCGGTGCAGCATGACCGGGCGGGCGCGGCCGGATTCGGCGGTGACGTAGGAGGCGTCGAGCCGCTCGGGGAGGACGAAATCGACCTGGAGCGTGCCGCACTGCCAGTCCCGCCCGATCGCGTCGCGCAGGACGAATTCGAGTTTCGGGCCGTAGAAGGCGCCTTCGCCGGGATTGACGGTGAATTCGACGCCGGCGGTTTCGCAGGCCGAGCGCAGGGCGGCCTCGGCCTTGTCCCACACCTCGTCCGAGCCGGAGCGCGGGGTCGGGCGGTCGGCGAATTTCACCGCGAAATCGGGGAAGCCGAAATCGGCGTAGATGCTGCGGAGCATCTCGACGAAGCGGACGGTTTCACCGGCGATCTGGTCTTCGGTGCAGAAGATGTGGGCGTCGTCCTGGGCGAAGGCGCGGACGCGCATGATGCCGTGCAGCGCGCCGGAGGGCTCGTAGCGGTGGCAGGCGCCGAACTCGGCCATGCGCAGCGGCAGCTCGCGGTAGGAGCGCAGGCCGTGATTGAAGATTTGTACGTGGCAGGGGCAGTTCATCGGCTTGACGGCGAGAACCTTGTCCTCGTCCTCGACCTCGGCGATGAACATGTGGCTGCGGTAATTGTCCCAGTGGCCGGAGGCTTCCCAGAGCTTGCGGTCGAGCAGCTGCGGGGTGCGGACCTCGATATAGCCGAATTCCTCCTGGCGGCGGCGCATATAGGCTTCCACCGTGCGGTAGAGGCGCCAGCCCTTCTCGTGCCAGAACACGCTGCCGACGGCTTCCTCCTGCATGTGGAAGAGGTCCATCTGCCGGCCGATCTTGCGGTGGTCGCGGCGTTCGGCCTCTTCGAGCTGCTTCAGATGGGCGTCCAGCTCCTTCTGGTCGCGCCAGGCGGTGCCGTAGATGCGGCTGAGCATCGGGTTGCGGTGATCGCCGCGCCAGTAGGCGCCGGCGACCTTGGTCAGCCTGAAGGCGCCGCCGATATCGCCGGTGCCGCGCATGTGCGGGCCGCGGCAGAGATCGAGCCAGTCGCCCTGGCGGTAGATGGTGATGGTCTCGCTGCCCGGCAGGTCGCGGATCAGCTCGGCCTTGAAGCGCTCGCCGCGGGATTCGAAGAAGCTGATCGCCTCGTCGCGCGCCCAGACCTCGCGGGTGAAGGGCGCGTTGGCGGCGATGATCTCGCGCATCTTCGCCTCGATCGCCGGGAGGTCGTCCGGGGTGAAGGGGTCGTTGCGGAAGAAATCGTAATAGAAGCCGCCCTCGATGGCCGGGCCGATGGTGACCTGGGTGCCGGGGAAGAGCGCCTGCACCGCCTCGGCCAGGACATGGGCGGCGTCGTGGCGGATCAGTTCGAGGGAGCAGTCGTCGCGGCGGGTGATGAAGCGGAGGCTGGCATCGGCGTCGAGCGTGCGGGAGAGGTCCATCATCTGGCCATCGACCTCCATCGCCAGCGCCGCCTTGGCGAGGCCGGGCCCGATGGAGGCGGCGATCTCGGTGCCGGTGACGGGGCCCGGATAGTCGCGGACGGAACCGTCGGGCAGGGTGATCGCGGGCATTGCTTGCTCCTTCAGGGCGTGGATGAGCGGTGGTTATGCCCATCCTGTGCCGCGGCGGCAACGTCCGCCACTGCAAGGGCGGCGAGATCGGGGCGGCGGAGGATGGCGGGCCAGCCGCCATCGGGATAGCGCGGGGCGGTCAGCGCGGGATCGGAGGCGCCGCCGAACAGCACGACGGACCGGACGCCGAGGGCGGCGGCGAGGTGCATCGGGCCGGTATCGTTGCCGATGGCGAGGCTGGCGCGGGCGAGCGTGCCGGCGAGTTCGGGGAGGGTGGTGCGGCCGGTGAGGTCGAGCGTGCGCGGGGCGCGGGCGGCGATGGCGGCGGCGAGCGGGGCTTCGGACGCGGTGCCGAGGACGACGCAAGGGAGGTCGAGCCCGGCGGCGAGGGCGCCGAAATGGTCCGCCGGCCAGCGTTTTTCCGGCCGGTGCGGGGCGGCGCCGGGGATCAGCGCGACGAAGCGCTCCGGCAAAGGGAGGGGCGGGGCGGCGCATGTCCAGGCCAGGTCGGGGATCGGCAGGGGCAGGGGGATGCGCGCGGCGGCGAGCTGGCCTTCGATCCGTTCGCGGGTGTGGATGTGGTCGCGCGCGGGATCGGCGTGGGGGAAGGCGCAGCCGGGGGCGATGCCGGACCAGGGCGGGCGGCCGGCGAGGCGGAAATAGCGGCTGGAGCGGCCGGAGGTTTGCAGATCGTAGACCATTGCGAAGCCGCCGAGCGCGCGGCGCAGGCGGCGCAGGCCGGAGAGGTCGAGCGGGCCGGGTTTCGGGTCGATCATCACGCGGTCGAACCAGGGGGCGGCTTCGAGCCAGGGGGCGAAGGGTTTCGTGGTCAGGAGCGCGATTTCGGCATCCGGATGGGCGGCGCGGATCGCGGCGAAGGCGGGGAAGCTGAGCACGATGTCGCCCAGCGCGCCGTGGCGGATGACGAGGAGGCGCGGTTTCACCGCAGCAGCTCGTCATAGACGGCGAGATTGCCGTTCTGCATCGCCGCGATCGAGTAGAATTCGGCGACATAGGCGCGGGCGGCCTCGCCCATCGCGAGGCGGGATTCGGGCGTCAGGTCGAGTGCGGCGTCGAGGGCGGCGGCGAGGTCGTCGGCGTCGCCGGGTTTCGTGCGCCAGCCGGTTTCGCCGTGGCGGATGGTTTCGCGGGCGGCGCCGTGGTCGGTGGCGATGACCATGCGGCGCATCGCCTGGGCCTCGACGATGGTGCGGCCGAAGGCTTCGGGGTCGGTCGAGGCGTTCACCACGATGTCCGCCAGCTTGTAGGCGGCGGGCATGTCGGCGCAGTCGCCGGCGAAGAAGACGCGCAGGGTGAGGTTGAGCCGGCCGATCGTGGCGAGGAGGGAGCGGCGATAGGCCTCGCGCCCCTGGGTGGCGCCGACGAGGAGGAGGATGGCGTCGCGGTGGCGCATGCGGGCGAGCGCCTCGATGGCGACGCGCTGGCCCTTCCAGCCGGTGAGCCGGGCGGGGAGCATGATCACCGGCGCGCCGTCCGGCAGGGCCCAGGCGCGGGCGAGGGTTTCCATCCGCCCGCCGTTCACCGCGTCGGGCGCGAATTTCGCGCAATCCACCCCGCCGGGGACGACGCGCAGCCGCTCCGCCCCGACGCCGTGGCGGGCGCGGACGAGATCGGCGATGAATTCGGAGATCGCGATCACCCTGTCACCGGAAGCCATCACCGCGTTATAGGCCCGTTTGAGCCGGCCGCGCTGGCCGTAGGCGCCGTGATAGGTGGTGACGAAGGGGACATGGCAGCTTCGGGCGGCGAGGCGGGCGGCGATGGCCGGGGCGCGGGAATGGGCGTGGACGAGGGATATCCGCTCGGCGCGGATCAGCCGGGTGAGGTGGTGCGCGGCGGCGAGGAGTTTGAAAGGGTTGCGGGATTCGAGGTCGATCGCGACGTGCTTTCCGCCGGCGCGCTCGACCGCGCGGACCAGACGGCCCGGCTGGCTGGCGACGAAGGCGCGCGCGCCGGTGCGGGACACGGCCTCGGTTAGTTCGACGACCACCTGTTCGACGCCCCCGGTTTCCAGACGCGGCAGAACCTGTAGAATCGCATAATCGGACGGGTGGCGCATTGTTAACCTTTCTTTCATCGCGCCGATACCATGAGCGGATGGCCAAGGGGAGAGCCCAGTGGAGAGCCCAGTGGAGAGCCTGGTGGACGAGCGGATGCTGCGGGTGAAGACGGAAGCGGGCGAACTGGCGGCCGCGCTGCTGGCGGGCGAGGGGCCGGTCGTGGTGTTCCTGCCCGGTTTCGCCTCGGACATGCAGGGGACCAAGGCATTGTTTCTGCGCGATGAATGCGCCGCGCGGGGGCGGGCGATGCTGCGGCTCGACTATTCCGGGCATGGGAATTCGGACGGGCGATTCGAGGCCGGGACGATCGGGCGCTGGGCGGCGGATGCCGAAGCCGTGATCGCCGAGGCGGTGCCGGCGCAAGACCTCGTGCTGGTCGGATCGTCGATGGGAGGGTGGATCGGGCTGCTGTTGGCGCGGCGGCTCGGCGCGCTTCTGGCCGGGTTCGTCGGCATTGCCGCGGCACCTGATTTCACCGCCGAGCTGATGGAGCCGGCTTTCGATGACGCGGCGCGGGCGGCGCTGGCGCGGGACGGGATCTGGCACCTGCCCAATCCCTATGGCGCGGCCACGCCGATCACCGCCGCGTTGCTTGAGGATGGGCGGCGGAATCTGGTGTTGGGCGGGCCGATTCTGCTCGATGCGCCGGTGCGGCTGATCCAGGGGCAGCGCGACGCCGAGGTGCCGTGGCGGACGGCGTTGCGGATCGCCGAGGCGGTCCACAGCACGGATGTGCGGGTCACGCTGGTCAAGGACGGGGAGCACCGGCTGTCGCGCCCGCAGGACCTCGCCCTGATCGCGCGGGAGGTGTTTTCGATCTGACCCGGCAGTCGCCGCGATGTTTTATATGGTGGCCGGCATTCGCCGCGATGTTTTATATATTTGCCGGCATGCGCCGGCGGGGCGTCATAACCGGCGCGCATTGCCCCCCTGCGGGATGGGGTGAAAATTTCATCGAACAAACTGCAAAAACCCCTTGCACCGCCAGAGGTTTTTCCGCATACCGCGCGCTCTTGGCCCCGGGGGGCGCGGCGCGGTGTCGCGTTCTACAGGCTGTCACTGGTTGAGGGGGTTCGCGATGAACGCACTTGCCCGACTGGGGATGGTCTCGGAAATTCCGAGCGAAAACCAGACTGTTGCTCAGGACGCGATCGATGAGGTCGCCGTGCCGAAGGATTATTTCGTCGAGCGTGACGGCGTGAAATTCGCCGGTACGCATCTGCTCGTGGATTTGTGGGGGGCCGAGAAGCTCGATAGTCCCGAACTGATCGACGAGACGCTGCGCCAGGGCGCGCTCGCCGCCGGGGCGACGATCCTGCACAGCCATTTCCACCATTTCACGCCGAATGGCGGCGTGTCCGGCGTGGTGGTGCTGGCGGAAAGCCATATCTCGATCCACACCTGGCCGGAGCGCAACTACGCCGCGATCGACATTTTCATGTGCGGCGTGTGCGATCCCTACAAGGCGATTCCGTTCCTGCGCGCGGCGTTCTCGCCAAGCGACGTGCAGGTGGGCGAGCAGCGCCGCGGCGTCACCGCCTGAGGCCAAACCGTTGACGACGACACACCGCCTTGCCCCCGGCAGGGCGGTGTTTTCGCATGGAGCGAGAGCATGACCGACATGTGGGTGAACGAGACGCTGTATCCGTTCTGGGGCCAGCGCTTCGGGGTGACGCGCGAGCTGGCGCGGACGAAGAGCGACTTCCAGGATATCGCGATCTTCGAGACCGAGTTTCACGGACGGGTGATGATGCTGGACGGCATCGTGCAGATCACCGAGGGCGACGAGTTCGTCTACCAGGAGATGCTGACGCATGTGCCGCTGCTGGCGCATGGCGCGGCGCGCTCGGTGCTGATCATCGGCGCCGGCGATGGCGGCGTGCTGCGGCGGGTGCTGATGCACAAGGGCGTCGAGCGGGCGGTGATGGTCGAGATCGACGGCGAGGTGATCCGGCTGGCGAAGGAGTTCCTGCCGAAGATCGCGGGCGAGGCCTGGAACGATCCGCGCGCGGAGGTGATCGTCGGCGACGGGATCGATTACGTGAAGAAGGCGGCGGATGCGAGTTTCGACGTCATCATCGTCGATTCGACCGACCCGATCGGGGTGGGCGAGGTGCTGTTCACCGATGATTTCTATGCCAATTGCGCGCGCATCCTGACCGCGCGGGGGCTGGTGGTGAACCAGTGCGGCGTGCCGTTCATGCAGGCGGACGAACTGCGCGAGACCTCGGCGCGGCGGCGGAAATTCTTTCCGCACGTGACCGCCTATGTCGCAGCGGTGCCGACCTATGTCGGCGGGTTCATGACGCTGGGCTGGGCCGGCAAGGACGAGGAACTCACCCGTCTGCCGGCGGCGACGATCCGCGCGCGGGCGGAAGCGGCGGGGATTCTCGGGACCACCGAATACTGGTCGCCCGAGATGCACGCGGCGAGCTTCGTGCTGCCGCCTTATATCGCCAAGCATCTGCCGGGCTGATCTGGATACAAGCCGGTCAGGCCGGTAGGGCCTGACGGGGACTCAGGTCGGTCAGGCCGGCAGGGCCTGATCGGGATAAAAGTCGGTCAGGCCGGAAGGGCCTGACGGGGACTCAAGTCGGTCAGGCCGGCAGGGCCTGGCCGATGGCGAGGAATTTGTCGCGCCGTTTCGCCCGCAGCGCCTCGGGCGCGAGGGCGGCGAGGCCGGGCAGGGCTTCGGCGATGGCGGTGCCGAGGGCGGCGATCGCGGCTTCATGATCGCGATGGGCGCCGCCGAGCGGCTCGGCCACGATCCGGTCGATGATGCCGAGGCGCTTGAGATCCTGGGCGGTGATTTTCATCGCCTCGGCCGCCTGGGCGGCGTTGGCGCGGTCTTCCCACAGGATGGCGGCGCAGCCTTCGGGCGAGATCACCGAATAGATCGCGTGTTCGAACATCAGCACCACGTCGGCGGCGGCGATGGCGATGGCGCCGCCGGAGCCGCCCTCGCCGATGATGGTCGAGATGAAGGGCACCGGGGCGGCGAGGCAGGCATCGATGCCGCGGGCGATTGCCTCGGCCTGGCCGCGCGCCTCGGCATCGACGCCGGGATAGGCGCCGGAGGTGTCGACGAAGGAGAGGATGGGCAGGCCGAAGCGGCCGGCCATCTCGATCAGGCGGCGCGCCTTGCGGTAGCCTTCCGGCCGGGGCGAGCCGAAATTGTGCTTCAGCCGCGAGTCGAGATCCCAGCCCTTCTCGATGGCGATGACCATGACCGGCTCGCCCTGGAAGCGGCCCGGCCCGGCGACGATGGCGGCATCCTCGCCAAAGCCGCGGTCGCCGGCGAGCGGGGTGAATTCGGTGATCAGCCCGGCGATGACGTCGCGCGCCTTGGGCCGCTCGGGATGGCGGGCGACCTGGGTTTTCTGCCAGGGCGAGAGCTTGCCATAGAGGTTGCGGAGCTGGCGCTCCGCCTTGTCGGACAGTTGCACGACCTCTTCGGCGATGTTGAGCCCGCCCGGATCGGTCATCCGGCGCAGCTCCTCGATCTTGGCCTCAAGCTCGGCGACCGGCTTCTCGAAATCAAGGAAATGGCGCATGGCCGAGTTCGGTGCCGCAGTTTTCCGCCGGCGTCAAATTCTTCCCGAGCGTGGCGTGCGGCTCAGGCGGTTTCCCTGAACAGCTCGCGGCCGATCAGCATGCGGCGGATTTCCGAGGTGCCGGCGCCGATCTCGTAGAGTTTCGCATCGCGCAGCAGCCGGCCGGTGGCGTAATCGTTGATGTAGCCGTTGCCGCCGAGGCACTGGATCGCCTCCAGCGCCATCCAGGTCGCCTTCTCGGCGGCGTAGAGGATGGCGCCGGCGGCGTCCTTGCGGGTGGTCCGGCCGCGATCGCACGCCTTCGCCACGGTGTAGACATAGGCGCGGGCGGCGCTCATCGTCACGTACATGTCGGCGAGCTTGCCCTGGATGAGCTGGAACTCGCCGATCTTCTGGCCGAACTGCTCGCGCTCGTGGACGTAGGGGATCACGATGTCGAGCGCTGACTGCATGATGCCCAGCGGCCCGGCGGCGAGGACGGCGCGCTCGTAGTCGAGCCCGCTCATCAGCACGTTGACGCCGCGGCCGACGCCGCCGAGCACGTTGGCCTCGGGGACGACGCAATCCTCGAAGACCAGCTCGCCGGTGTTGGAGCCGCGCATGCCGAGCTTGTCGAGCTTCTGGGCGCAGGAGAAGCCGGGCATGGTTTTTTCGATGAGGAAGGCGGTGATGCCGCGCGCGCCGGCTTCAGGGTCGGTTTTCGCGTAGACCACCAGCGTGTCGGCCTCGGGGCCGTTGGTGATCCACATTTTCGTGCCGTTCAGCACGTAGGAATTGCCGCGCTTTTCGGCGCGCAGGCGCATCGAGACCACGTCCGACCCGGCATTGGGCTCGGACATCGCCAGCGCGCCGATTTTCCGGCCGGAGACGAGGTCCGGCAGGTAGCGCTCGCGCTGGGCGTCGGTGCCGTTGAGGCGGATCTGGTTGACGCAGAGATTGGAATGCGCGCCGTAGGACAGGCCGACCGAGGCGGAAGCGCGGGAGATTTCCTCCATCGCGACGCAATGGGCGAGATAGCCCATGCCGGCGCCGCCATATTGCTCCGGCACGGTGATGCCGAGCAGGCCGATGTCGCCCAGTTTCGCCCAGAGATCGGCCGGGAAATCGTTGTCGCGGTCGATCGCGGCGGCGCGGGGGGCGATTTCGGCGTCGGCGAAGCGGCGGACCGTATCGCGCAGGGCGTCGATCTCCTCGCCGAGGTCGAAATCGAGCATGGTGTGGCTATTCGCGCGCATGGCGTTGTCCTTCTCCGCGGTCGAGGCGTGCCGGCATCGCGGCTTCGAGCCAGCCCCAGAGGCCGAGAGCGGCGCCGATGATGCCTTCGGTGCCATTGTAATTGATGACGGCGACGATGCCGAGGGCGGCGCCGGCGACGCCGAGCGCGCGGCTGGCGAAGGCGAAGCCGAGCAGGCCGAGCAGCAGGGCGGGAAAGCCGAACAGGTCTTCGTATTGCAGCCAGAGCACGGCCTGGCGCGGGGCGCAGACCAGCGGGGCGTGGGCGGCGGCGCAGAGGCCGACATAGGCGCGGGGCTCGATCGTCGCCATCCGGAAGCCGATCGCGGCGGCGGCAAGCGCGATCACGACCGCGATTCCGGTCAGCTCGGCTTGTCCAAATCTTGCTCTCATGCCCCTTGCCTCGTAATGGTGCATCGCGAAAACGCCCGCGACAGACCCGGCTGCATATCACGGACCCATGCAAGACCAGAAACACGCCCTGAGCTTCCAGGATATCATTCTCGCGCTGCACCGGTTCTGGGCCCGGCAGGGCTGCGTGATCCTGCAGCCTTACGACATGGAAATGGGCGCGGGAACCTTCCACCCGGCGACCACGCTGCGCTCGCTCGGGCCGAAGCCGTGGGCGGCGGCCTATGTGCAGCCCTCGCGCCGGCCCTCGGACGGGCGGTATGGCGAGAATCCGAACCGGTTGCAGCATTATTACCAGTACCAGGTGATCATGAAGCCCTCGCCGGCGGACGCGCAGGAGCTGCTGCTGGCGAGCTACCGGGAGATCGGGCTCGATCCGCTGCGGCACGATTTCCGCTTCGTCGAGGATGACTGGGAGAGCCCGACGCTGGGCGCCTGGGGGCTCGGCTGGGAAATCTGGTGCGACGGGATGGAGGTGGGGCAGTTCACCTATTTCCAGCAGGTCGGCGGGATCGCGGTGGATGTGCCGAGCTTCGAGATGACCTACGGGCTGGAGCGGCTGGCGATGTATGTGCAGGGGGTGGAGAATGTCTATTCGCTCCGCTTCAACGACGCCGAGGGGCCGCACGCGCTGAGCTATGGCGACGTGTTCCTCCGGGCGGAGAAGGATTATTCGGCGCATAATTTCGAGGTGGCGGATACCGCGATGCTGATGCGGCATTTCGGCGATGCGGAGCGGGAATGCGGGGCGCTGGTGGCGCGGGGGCTGGCGCAGCCGGCCTATGACCAGTGCATCAAGGCGAGCCATCTGTTCAACCTGCTGGACGCGCGCGGGGTGATTTCGGTGACCGAGCGCGCCGCCTATATCGGCCGGGTGCGGACGCTGGCGAAGGCGTGCGCGGAGGTTTGGGTCGCGGGGGAGACAGACCATGGCTGAGTTCTTCCTCGAACTTTTCTCCGAGGAAATTCCGGCGCGGATGCAGCAGGCGGCGGCGGAGCAGCTGGCGAAGCTGGTGGGTGCGCAGCTCGCGCCGCTGTCGCCGCGCGACGTGCGGTCGTTTGGCGCCGCGCGGCGGATCGCGGTGACGGCGACGATTGCGGCCGAGGTGCCGGCATCGGCGAGCGAACTGCGCGGGCCGAAGCTCGCCGCACCGCCGCAGGCGCTGGAGGGGTTCCTGCGCAAGAATGGCGCCGTGCGGGAAGAGCTGGTCGAGGAGGATGGGTATTTCCTGCTCCGGCTGAACCTGCCGTCGCGGCCGGCCGGCGAGCTGATCGCGGGTGAATTCGCGCAGGCGCTGGCCGGGTTCGGCTGGCCGAAATCGATGCGCTGGGGGCAGAGCGGGGCGTTTACCTGGGTGCGGCCGTTGCGCCGGGTGGTGTGCCTGCTCGATGGCACGGTGGTGCCGTTCACGCTCGGGCCGGTTGCGAGCGGGGATGAGAGCGAGGGGCACCGGTTTCTGACGCCGGGCGCGTTCCGGGTACGCTCCGCCGCGCAATGGCAGGAGGAGCTGCGGGCGCGGTTCGTGATCGTCGACGCCGATGAGCGGCGGGAGCGGATCAGGGCCGGGTTGCGCGCGGCGGCCGGGGAAAAAGGGCTCGGCGTTGCCGAGGATGCGGGGCTGCTGGACGAGGTCGCGGGGCTGGTTGAGTGGCCGGTCTGCCTGATCGGGGCGATCGATCCGGGGCAGATGGCGCTGCCGCCGGAGGTGCGCGAACTGTCGATGAAGGTGAACCAGCGCTATTTCGCGACGCGCGACGCGGCGGGGAACCCGGCGCCGTATTTCGCCTTCGTCGCCAATATCGCGGCGAATGACGGCGGGGCGGCGATCATCGCCGGCAATGAGCGGGTGCTGCGGGCGAGGCTCGCGGATGCGGAGCATTTCTGGGCGCAGGACCGCAAGCAGAGGCTGGACTCGTGGCTGCCGAAGCTCGATGCGGTGACGTTCCACGCGAAGCTCGGCACCCAGCATGCGCGGGCCGGGCGGATCGAGGCGCTGGCGCGGGAGATTGCGCGGGCGCTGGGCGCCGACCAGGCAGCGGCGGATGCGGCGGCGCGGGCCGGGCGGCTGTGCAAGGCGGATCTCGTGAGCGGGATGGTCGGCGAGTTCCCCGAGCTGCAGGGCATCATGGGCGGGTATTACGCCGCCTCCTCCGGCGAGGGCGAGGCGATCGCCGCGGCGATCCGCACGCATTACCAGCCGAAAGGCCCGTCGGACGAGGTGCCTTCGGGCGTGATCGCCGCCGCCGTGGCGCTGGCGGACAAGATCGATACGCTGGCCGGGTTCTTCGTGATTGGCGAGAAGCCGACGGGTTCAGGCGATCCCTATGCCTTGCGCCGTGCTGCTCTCGGCGTGATCCGGATTGTGCTGGTGAACCGTTTTGCTCTGCCTCTGCGGCAGATTCTGGACGTGGCTGTTGAGCGAATTAGCGAAAGCAGTTTCGAGGCGGCAGAAAAGACGACTGACAAGGCAATCGCCTACGCCCAAAGTCAGAACGTGCCAGTTGGCGCAAGATTGAGTGCTCGTGGACGGGGCACAGTCTTAGATCCAGCTTCCGGGAAGCAGATCAATTCACGCGTTCCTGAAATCTTTGACTTTATCATTGATCGCTTGCGCGTGCTTTTGAGAAGCGAGGGCAAGCGGTTCGACGTGCTGAATGCCGTTCTGGATACCGCATGGGATGACGACCTGACCCGGCTGATCGCGCGGACCGAGGCGCTCGGGGCGTTCCTGGCCAGCGAGGACGGGGCGAACCTGCTCGCGGCGTATCGGCGGAGTGCCAACATCCTGCGGATCGAGGATGCGAAGGACGGGCCGCACGAGGGCACCATCGATCCCGGCTTGCTGGCCGAGGCGGCGGAGATCGCGCTGGCGGATGCGCTGGAGGCGGTCGATCGCGAGGCCGTGCGGCGCCTGACCGACGAGGATTTCGCCGCCGCGATGCGCGGTTTTGCGGCGCTGCGCGCGCCGGTCGATGCGTTTTTCGATCATGTGACGGTGAATGCGACCAGTGCTGAATTACGCCGCAATCGTCTGCGACTTCTCGCCCGCCTGCGCGACGTGATGCACCGCGTCGCCGATTTCTCGAAACTGGAAGGGTAACGCCCCGATGAGCAAATTCGTCTACAGCTTCGGCCCCGGCGCCAGCGATGGTTCGGCCGCGATGCGCAACCTGCTCGGCGGCAAGGGGGCGAACCTTGCCGAGATGGCGAGCATCGGCCTGCCGGTGCCGCCGGGGTTCACCATCACCACCGAGGTGTGCACCGCGTTCTATGACAATGACCGCGCCTATCCGGAAGGGTTGCGCGAGCAGGTGGACGCGGCGTTGGCGAAGGTCGAGGCGGAGGTGGGGCGGCGCTTCGGCGACAAGCACAACCCGCTGCTGGTCTCGGTGCGCTCGGGCGCGCGGGTGTCGATGCCGGGGATGATGGATACCGTGCTCAATCTCGGGCTCAACGACGTCACCGTGCAGGGGCTGGCCGAGGGGGCGGGGGATTCGCGCTTCGCCTGGGATTCGTATCGGCGGTTCATCCAGATGTACGGCTCGGTGGTGCTCGGTGTGGCGCATCACCGCTTCGAGGAGATCATCGAGAACGTGAAGCTCGATGAGGGCGCGACCGAGGACACCCAGCTTTCGGCGCAGGACTGGCATCGCGTGGTGGAAGCCTACAAGGAAGTCGTGCAGGCCGAGACCGGCAAGCCCTTCCCGCAGGACCCGCACGACCAGCTCTGGGGTGCCGTGGGGGCGGTGTTCGGCTCGTGGATGAACCAGCGGGCGATCACCTACCGGCGGCTGCACGAGATCCCGGCCGACTGGGGCACGGCGGTGAACGTGCAGGCGATGGTGTTCGGCAACATGGGCGAGGATTGCGCGACCGGGGTGTGCTTCACCCGCGACCCCTCGACCGGGATGAACGAGTTCTACGGCGAATATCTGCCGAACGCGCAGGGCGAGGACGTGGTGGCGGGCATCCGCACGCCGCGCCCGCTGTCGAACGCGTATGCGAAGCCGGGCGAGATCAGCCTCGAACAGTCGATGCCGGCGGCCTATGCCGAGCTGGTGCGGGTGCGCGAGACGCTGGAGCGGCATTACCGCGACATGCAGGACATCGAATTCACCATCCAGCAGCAGAAGCTGTACATGTTGCAGACGCGCAACGGCAAGCGGACGGCGCCGGCGAGCGTGCGGATCGCGGTGGAGATGGCGGAATCCGGGCTGATCGACCGGCGCGAGGCGGTGACGCGGGTGAACCCGCAATCGCTCGACCAGCTGCTGCACCCGACGCTCGATCCGAAGGCGAAGAAGACGCTGCTGGCGCGCGGGCTGCCGGCCTCCCCGGGGGCGGCGTCCGGCATCGTCGTGTTCTCGGCCGACGAGGCGGAGATGCGCGCACAGAAGGGCGAGGCGGTGATCCTGGTGCGGATCGAGACCAGCCCTGAGGATATTCACGGCATGCACGCGGCGCGCGGCATTCTGACCACGCGCGGCGGGATGACCAGCCACGCCGCGGTGGTCGCGCGCGGGATGGGGCGGCCCTGTGTTGCGGGTGCGGGCGGCATTCACGTCGATTACGGTGCGAAGACGCTCTCCGCCGGCGGGGTGACGCTGCGCGCGGGCGACACGATCACGTTGGACGGGGCGACGGGCGAGATTTTCACCGGCTTCGTGCCGATGATCGAGCCGCAGCTGTCGGGCGATTTCGCCAAGCTGATGGGCTGGGCCGACGAGGTGCGCCGGCTGCGGGTGCGGGCGAACGCCGAGACGCCGCTGGACGCCGAGACGGCGCGCAAGTTCGGTGCCGAGGGGATCGGGCTGTCGCGCACCGAGCACATGTTCTTCGATCCCGAGCGGATCGGCGCGGTGCGGCAGATGATCATGGCGCAGGACGAGGCCGGGCGCCGGGCGGCGCTGGCGAAGCTGCTGCCGTATCAGCGGCAGGATTTCGTCGCGCTGTTCCGCATCATGGCGGGGCTGCCGGTGACGATCCGCCTGCTCGACCCGCCGCTGCACGAATTCCTGCCGCATGGCGAGGCGGAGCTGGAGGAGGTTGCGCAGGCGCTCGGCATGAGTGTGGACGCGATGCGCCAGCGCGCCGCCGAGCTTTCGGAGGCGAACCCGATGCTCGGGCATCGCGGCTGCCGCCTCGGCATTTCCTTCCCGGAAATCTACGAGATGCAGGCGCGGGCGATTTTCGAGGCGGCGCTGGAGGTGGCGGCCGAGACCGGCAAGGCTCCGGTGCCGGAGATCATGATCCCGCTGGTGGGGATGAAGCGCGAGCTGGACATCACCCGCGGGCAGGTGGAGCGGATTGCCGCCGCCGTGTTCGACGAGGCGGGGCGGGTGCTGGAGTACAGCATCGGCACGATGATCGAGCTGCCGCGCGCGGCGCTGACGGCGGATACGATCGCGCTGTCGGCCGATTTCTTCTCCTTCGGCACCAACGACCTGACGCAGACGGTGTTCGGCCTGTCGCGCGACGATGCCGGCAAGTTCCTGCCGAAATATGTCGAGAGCGGGATTCTGCCGAAGGACCCGTTCGTCTCGATCGATATCGAGGGTGTCGGCGGGATGATCCGCATCGCCGCCGAGCGCGGGCGGAGCACGAAGGCCGGGCTCAAGCTCGGGATTTGCGGCGAGCACGGCGGCGATCCGGCCTCGATCGCGTTCTGCGAGGAGATCGGGCTCGATTACGTGTCGTGCAGCCCGTACCGGGTGCCGGTGGCGCGGCTGGCGGCGGCGCAGGCGGCGATTGGCGCGGGCGGCGACCGGACGGCGTGAGCCGGCCGGTCTGACGCGCGCTGGCGTTTTGCTCCGGCGACCGGACGGCGTGAGCCGGCCGGGCTGACGCACGCTGGCGTCCGGCCGGGCTGACGCACGCTGGCGTTTTGCTCCGGCGACCGGACGGCGTGAGCCGGCCGGGCTGACGCACGCTGGCGTTTTGCTCCGGCGACCGGACGGCGTGAGCTGGATTTTTGCTCCGGCAACCGGATGGCGGAGCAAAAAAACGGTCTGACGTGCGCGGGGGAAAAGTCCGGCGACCGGACGGCGTGAGCCGGAGGGTCTAGAGCACGTTCCGATCCATCAGGATCGGATGTCGTGCTCTATCTTGTTGATAACAAGAGCATCATCCGATCAGATGGCGGCATCTGATCGGATAACGACGCGCTGATTGTCAGCAAGACTCCCGGATCAGGTGGCGATGCTGGCGAGGATGCGCCGCACTTCGGCTTCGAAGGGGCCTCGGCTGTTCTCGGCGGCGAGGCGGCGGAGCCCGGCGTCGCGCATCGCGGTCCATTGCGGTTCGCTGCGGTAGAGCGACGCGATCTGCCTTGCAAAGGCGGCGGCATCATTGCCGGGGACGGCGGCGATCTCCTGACCTTCCGTCCAGCCGAGCTGGCGGCAGAGCAGTTCGGTGGCGACGCAGGGCAGGCCGTAGGAGACGGTTTCGTAGACCTTGTAGGGCGTGCCGGCGGCGAAGCGGGTGGGGGCGATGAACAGGCGGTGTTCGTCGAAGGCGGGCCGGAGATCGGCGACCATGCCGCGCAGTGTCAGCCCGGGGATGTTTTCGAGTTCGGCGAGGTCGAGATCCGGCGCGGTGTAGCCGATGAAGGTGAGGCGCGGCGGGTTGTCCATCACCTTGCGCAGGGCGGGGAGGATCTCGTCGCGATACCAGCGGAGGCTGTCGAGATTCGGGCTGTCCTCGCGGTGGATGCTGCCGATGAAGAGCAGGCCCTCGCGTTCGGCGAAGGGGCGGGGCGTGGGGGCGAGGTCGCGGATGGTGCCGAGCACGGAGACGCTCGGCAGCCCGACGCCGCGCAGCAAGGCGGCTTCGGCCTCGTTCACGGCGGTGAGGTGGCGGCAGACCCTGGCCTCGCCGATTTCGGCGTTGATGGCCGCGGTGAGGTCGAAATCATTGTCGCCGCGCAGGGCGGCGGCCTCGGCCTCGCGCGTGGCGGCGACGGCCTCGGTATCGAGCACGAAGGGGGTTTTTGCCGGGTCGATCCCGGCCTTGGCGAGGATGGGGGCGATGCGGGTGAGGTTGTGGGCGCGGGAGATCCAGAGCGCGTCGTAGAAGCCCGGGCGGTCGGCCAGAAGGGCGGGCAGGGTCAGGATGGTCTGGTCGTGCAGCACCTCGGCGGTTTCGGGCAGGTCGCCGAACTGGCTCATCAGGTCGTGGCGGGCGCCGTTGATCGGCAGGACTGAGACCTGCCAGCCGGCGGCGGCGATGGCGTGCACCACGTCGTTCGCGCGGACGAAGCCGGAGCCGAGATGGCGGACGGGCACGGTGTCCTCGATGAAGAGCAGGCGGCGGCCGGCGCCGTTGCGGGCGCGGGCGCGAACGGCGCTGCCGGGGGTTTTGGCGTCCGCCTGGCGGCGCAGGAAGGCTGCGTGTTTTTCCACGAAGACGCGGCGGCCGCGGCGCATCAGCCTTGCTGCGGCCTCGGTATTGGCGGAGCTGCCGTATTCGAGGTGATGGATCGTCACGTCGGGGTCGTAGACGATGCGGAAGCCGGCCTCGATCATCCGCACGCAGAGATCGACCTCCTCGTAATAGGCGGGCTTGTAGTCCTCGTCGAAGCCGCCGAGGCGCTGGACCAGGTCGGTGCGGCAGAGGAGGAAGACGCCGGAGCAGAAATCGACGTCGCGCACGAAATTGGCTTCCGGGGCGAGCGGCGAGGCATCGCGCAAATAGCCCTGGGTGGAGCCGTCGGCCCAGATGATCGAGCCGGCTTCCTGCAAATGGGCATGGGTGCGGATGACCTTGCCGCCGACCGCGCCGATCGTGGCGGCGGTGGCGAGGCGGCGCAGGGCGGTGGCGATCGCGGCGTAGCCGAGTTCGATGTCGTTGTTGAGATAGAGCACCGCCTGGGCGGTGACGTGGCGGAGGGCGCGGTTGCAGGCGAGCAGGAAGCCGGGATTTTCCGGATCGTGGATGATATGCGCGCCGCGGAGGAAGGTCTCGATCCGCGTGGTGGCGTCGGTCGAGCCATTGTCGACCAGCACCAGCTCGATCTGGCCGGCGAAATTGGCCCGCAGCGAGGCGAGGGCCTGCATCGTCAGGTCGAACTTGTTGTGCACCACCATGATGACCGCGACATCCGGCGTGCCGGTCACGGTGAAGTCGATCCGCTGGCGGGCGAACAGGGCGGCATGGTTGCGGGCGCGCAGCTCGAAGAGCTGGCGGGTGGCGCTCTCCGGCAGGTCGGGCACGCGTTCGGGCGGGCAGTGGCCGAGGCCTTCCTTCAGCCCGATCAGGCGCAGATGGGCGAAGGCGTCGCGCACCGTGCCGGCTTCGAGGTCGGCGCGGACGCTGGCATGGGTGTCGCGGTAATAGACGAGGTCGATGTCGGCGCGGGGGCGGCGCAGTTCGAGCGCGCCGTAGCGGAGGAAATGGTGGAAGCCGCTGCGCAGCGCGCCTGCCTGCACCGCGGCGGCGATGTCGTCATAGGTGTCGAGATGGTAGCTCTCGGAGAATTCGGCGACGGGGTCGAGCCCGGCGGCCTCGCCGCCCGTGATGTAGTGGTGCAGCGCGTTGCGGGCGCGGCCTCCGGCGATGTCCTCGCGGGCCTGTTCGTGGGCGGCGAGATACCAGTCGGGGTCGAAATAGGGCGAGGCGGGCAGCTCGGCCGCGCCGGTGCCGAGCGTGTAGAGGTAGTGGACGAAGGGGCCAAGCTCGTCGAGCCGGGCGAGATTGCCGCCGGCTTCCTCGACCTGCTTGCGGTAGAGATTGCCATCGAACAGGAAATGGCTGAGCCGCAGTTCCCGCTGGCCCCAGCTCAGCCAGTGGTCGTAGCGGCCGCGAATGTTGAACTTGTCGAGATTGTCGAGCGCCATGTCGGGGTAGAGCTCGCCGTAGAGCGTGTCGTCGAACAGCCAGTGCGGGGAGAGGCCGCGATGGCCGAACTGGCAGAAATGGTCGAAGCCGGAGCGGTAGTCGCCCTCGGCCACCAGGACGGCGACGTCCGGGTTGCGCGCCAGATAGAACGCCTCGTCGAACAGCGGGCTCGGGCTGTGGCCCTGGCGCCCGCCGATGGCGAGGTAATGGTCGAGCAGGGCGTCAGGGTTGCTGCCGCAGGGGAGCTCGGGGTGGGCGCGGAGATACCATTCGGCGTCGAACAGCGCCCAGGCGGGTCGTTGGGTGGGGGGCAGGCGCAATAAAATGTCGGCAGATTCTGCCATATGGAATACTTTCGTAGCTTAAATAAATAAAATGCAACACGCGAATGTTTGAGGATAAAAACAGCAAAAATGATGAAGGCGCAAGCGGTTCGATCATCGATATGACAGAGCATGATATCTGACCCAACGGGATCGGATGATGCTCTGATCGCCAATAGGCGGCGGTCAGGCGGCGAGCGGGTTGTAGTGGCGCGCGGCGAGGGCGGCCCAGGCGGTCGGGGCGAGGGCGGGGACCGGCTCGTAGACGAAGGGATCGGCGCCGGGGCCGGGGCCGGTGGTCAGGCCGGTGGCGAGCGGCGCGGCGGCGGCGGTTGCGCGCAGGACGCCGGATGGGGTGCGCGCTGCTTGCAACGACTTGCGGAAGCGCGCGGCTTGTGATGGTGCGGCGGTGCGCAGGGCGAGCAGGGCGAAGGCGGTGCCTTCGGTCCAGATCCCCTGGCTGGCGGCGCTGAAGCCGAGCCCGGCCGGGCGGTTGCGGGGGTGGCCCAGCGCCCGGAGGCAGGACGCGAGGCTGGCGGCGCGGTCGGCTGGCGGCACGAGGCTGGCGAGGAGCGGCCAGAGGCAGGCATCGGCGGCGACGAGGCGGTTGATCCGCCCATCGGGCAGCAGGCCGGTGGCGAACAGGCCCGTGGCGGGGTCGCGCATCGCACGGACGAAGCTGGCGGCGTGGGCGGCCTCCGCGCGCCGGCCGAGCCGGGCGAAGGCGACCGCGAGATCGGTGTTCTGCTCCGTGCTGGTCCAGCCCAGGCGTTGCGGGTGCGGCGGGAAGCCGTAAAGCCCGCCGGTGAAGCCGCGCGGGGCGCGGCACTGGGCGACGACCCAGTCCGCCGCGCGCATCGCCGCCTCGTGATACTGCGCCGCGTTGACCCCGGCGCGGGCGAGGCTGGTCCAGAGCAGGATGGCCCAGGCGATCGGGCCGGTTTCGCTGCCGATCTGGTAGGGGTCTTCGGCCCAGTGGCCGCCCGCCGCATCCCACCAGCCGGGCAGGGGGGTGGCGCCGTCGAGCAGGCGCATCGGCCCGGCGCGATAGGCGTTGCGCAGGCGGGGGGCGGCGCGGTCGGGGTCGTGCGCCTGGGCGAGGGCGAGGGCATCGGCGATGCGGGCGGCGCGCGGCGCATCGCCCGCGGCGAGGAGGGCGAGGCCGGCGAGGGTGTTGTCATAGACATAGGCGACGCCGTCATTCGCGGGGAAGAAGGCGGGGAAGCGGCGATTGGCCGCGCTGTCCGGATAGCTCGCCAGCAGGGCAGGGCCGGCGGGAAGCGAGTCGAGTGCCGCAGCGATGGCGGCGCCGGGAGATGGTGGTGCTGCGGCGCGGGCGGTGGTGTGGGCGAGGGCCGGGCTCGTGGCGAGCCCGGCGAGCAGGGCGCGGCGGCGGATGGGCCGCGCCGCGCCCCGCATGGTCAGGACAGCGCCTCGACCAGCGCCTCGGCGGTGCGGCCATTGGCGATGGTGGCGGCGCGACGGTCGAAATGCACGCCGTTGACGCGGGCGAAGGCGTGGTGGACGGCGGGATAGACATGCGAGGAGACCAGGGCGTTGCCGCTGGTTGCCGCCATCACCGCGTCGCGCGCGTCCTTCGGCGCGAACTCGTCAAGCTCGGCCATGTGCATCACCAGCTTGCGGCTGATATTGGCGAATTCGGGGATCAGCTTGTCGAGCATGACGCCGTAATAGGAGATGTTCACATCGGCGTCCGACCGCGTGGCCATCATCACCGCGAGGCGGCCGCCGAGGCAGAAGCCGACGGTGCCGACCTTGCCGTTGCAGCCCGGCAGGGCGCGGGCGGTGGCGAGGGTGGTTTTCAGATCCTCGATCCCCTTGTCCTGGTCGAACCCGTTCATCAGCTCGAAGGCGCGCTTCCACTCGCCCTCGGACTTGTCGGTGAGGTCGACGCCCGGCTCCTGCCGCCAGAACAGGTCCGGCGCGATGGCGATGAAGCCCATCTCGGCGATTTCCTGGCAGGTCGCGCGGAGTGCGTCGTTCACGCCGAAGATTTCCTGGATCACCACGACGGCGCCGGTCGGCTTGACGGACGGGGTGACGGTGTAGGCCTTGAACGCGCCCGAACCGTCGGCGGCCTTGATGTCGATGCTGCCGATGGTGGTCGTGATCTGGTCAGTCATGAAGCTCTCCCTGAGCGCTGGTTACAACAACGCGCCGCCCGGACACCGGGCAGCGCGGCTGGCTTATAGATAGTGCTCTTCCGGCGGGAGAAAACCGTTGAACCCCTGGCTTGCGTAACTTGTCACGTAGGCGCCGGCCTCGTGGATCAGCACGCGGTCGCCGGCGGCGAGGGCGGCGGGCAGCGGGCAGGGCGTGTTGCGGTACATCACGTCCACGCCATCGCAGCTCGGCCCGGCGAGCACGGAAGGCGCGTCGGCGCCGGCGACGCCGGGGGCGGTGATGCGGTAGCGGATCGCCTCGCCCTCGGTTTCGGCGAGGCCGCCGAACCGGCCGAGATCGAGATAGACCCAGCGGCGGCCTTCATCCTCGTGCCGTGTGCAGGCGAGCACCACCTCGCTCACCGCCACCCCGGCATCGCCGACGATGGCGCGGCCGGGCTCGATCAGCAGGTCCGGCAGGTTGTTGCCGAAGGCCTCGCGCACGGCATCCATGATCGCTGCGCCGAAATCGCCCAGTGGCGGGATGTCGTCGCGGTAGCGGGTCGGGAAGCCGCCGCCGAGATTGAGCAGCCGCAAATCGATCCCGCGGGCCCGCAGGTCGGTGAACACGGCGGCGGCCTGGCCGATCGCGGTGCGCCAGGCGCCCACGCCGGTCTGCTGGCTGCCGACATGGAAGGAGACGCCCCACGGAATGAGGCCGAGCGCCTCGGCGCGCAGCAGCAGCGCGCGCGCATGATCGCCGCTGGTGCCGAATTTGCGCGAGAGCGGCCAGTCCGCCCCGTCCTGGCTGACGGCGAGGCGGCAATAGACTTTTGCGCCGGGCGCGGCCTCGGCGAGCTTGTCCAGCTCCTCGTCGGAATCGAAGGCGAAGAGATCGACGCCGCTTGCATGCGCCTCGGCGATGGCGGTGCGCTTCTTGACCGTGTTGCCGAAGCTGATCGCGCCGGGGGTGGCGCCGGCGGCGAGGCAGGCGCGGATTTCCTCGATGCTGGCGGCATCGAAGCGCGAGCCGAGGCCGACCAGACGATCGAGCACCGGGGCGGCGGGGTTGGCCTTCACCGCGTAGTAGATCGCGGCGTCGGGCAGGGCGGCGCGCAGGGCGGCGAAATTCGCCGCGACGCGGTCGAGATCGACCAGGATCGCCGGCGTGGACACCATGCCGGAATCGAGAAAACGGGCGAGCTTGGGGGTCATTGCCCTCTCCCTTGCAAATCTCGGGGCCAGGCGCCCGGGGGCGCGCGGCGGGTTGCGAAACGGTCGAACGAACCAGCGACCAGACGGAACCGGCACGAGGGCCGGCAGTTGCCAGAACGCTTGACGTCGTTGCGTAACCCCCGATGGGAGGCAGAGGCACGTGCGTTGCTGCGTGAGGCGCGACATAGGGCCATCGCCTCGCCGCTGCAAGTGAAATTTCGGCCCATGCGGGGTGCCGGAATTGCGTAAGGAAATGCAACACTTGCCCCAAGGCGAAACGAATTCGGCTATTGTAACAGCCATGGAGACAATGCCCCATATTCTGGTGGTCGATGACGACCACGACATCCGCGAGTTGCTGGCGCGGTTTCTCGAACGCCAGCGCTTCCGCGTTACCGCCGTGCGCGATGCGCGCGAGGCGCGGCGGGCCTTTCTCAACGGGCATTACCAGCTCGTCGTGCTCGACCTGATGCTGCCGGGGGAGCCGGGAATCGATTTCGCCCGCTGGCTGCGCGAGGATTCGCAGGTGCCGATCATCATGCTGACGGCGCTCGGCGAGGAGCCGGACCGGATCATCGGGCTCGAACTCGGCGCCGATGATTACGTGACCAAGCCGTTCAACCCGCGCGAGCTGGTGGCACGGATTCGCGCCGTGCTGCGCCGGGTGGGCGAGGGCGACGCGCACGGGCACGAGACCTCGGCGCGGCATTACCGCTTCGCCGGCTGGACGCTGGAGACCGCGCGGCGCCGGCTGGTCGACCCGCACGGGATCGAGGTGCCGCTGACCGGCGGGGAATACGACCTGCTGCTCGCCCTGCTCGACCGGCCCAACCGGGTGCTGACGCGCGACATGCTGCTCGACCTGCTGCGCGGGCGGCAGGCGGGGCCGTTCGACCGGGCCATCGACGTCGCGATCTCGCGGCTGCGGCGCAAGCTGGAGGATGACGGCCGCCGCGCGCAGATCATCAAGACGGTGCGCGGCGGCGGCTATGTCCTGGCTGCTGCCGTCGAGCGGTCATGAGGCCAGGATGGTGGCGGCCCGGCCGGTTCTGGCCGGCGAGCCTTGCCTGGCGCACCGGGCTCACGCTGCTGGTCGGCTTCTCGGTCATCCAGGCGGTCGGCCTCGGCATTCATGTGCTCAACCAGATCGACGTGAACCGGGTGGTGGCGGAGCGGGCGATCGCCTCGCGGGACGGGGCGATCTATCGGCGGGTGGCGGGCGCGCCGCCGGACCGGCGGGCGGCGATCGTCGCGTCCATCAACGGCGAGGGGGGCGACCGGGTGAGCCTCGACGCCAGCCCGCCCTTCATCGGCAGTTTCACCCTGCCGCTGCCGACGCGGCAGATGATCCAGGGCTCGCTGCTCGCCTTTCCGACGCCGGAATTCCTCCAGCCGCGGCAGGTGGTGATGCGCGGCAGCATGTCGCCCGCCACCCTGATCCTGAGTTTCCAGCTGCCCGACAGCCCGGACTGGCTGACGGTGCGCAGCCCGTTCCGGCCGAGCCCGCCCTGGGAGCAGCCGGGCTTCGCCAGCGCCTTCCTGGTGATGTTCGTGCTGGGCGGGCTGCTGATTTTCTGGGGGGTGGTCCGGCTGACGGCGCCGGTGCGGACACTGGCGGCGGCGGCGGAGCAGCTTGGCCGCGACATCGCCCACGCGCCCGCCCTGCCGGAGCGCGGGCCGGTGGAGATCGCCACCGCGGCGCTGGCGTTTAATACCATGGCCGCGCGCATCCGCCGCTTCGTCGAGGACCGGACCTTCCTGCTCACCGCGATCGGCCATGATTTGCGGACCCCGATCACGCGGCTGCGGCTGCGGGCGGAATTCCTGGAGGATGACGCGCAGCGGGACAAGATCCTCGCCGATCTCGCCGAGCTGGAGGCGATGCTGGCCGCGACCATCGCCTTTGGCCGCGACGTGGCGCAGACCGAGGCGTCGGTCCCGGTCGATCTCGCGATCCTGCTGCGCACGGTGATCGACGAGACCGCCGATATCGCGCCGGGGGCGGCGCGGCGGATGCGGTATCAGGGGCCGGATCATGTCACCATCCGCGGGCGGCCGCTGGCGCTCAAGCGGGCTTTCGCCAACCTGATCGGCAATGCGGTGAAATACGGCCAGGCCGCGCGGGTGACGTTGCAGCGGGCCGAGCGGCACACGATGCGGATCGATATCGAGGATGACGGGCCGGGCGTGCCGCCGGGCGAGCTGGAGCGGGTGTTCGAGCCGTTCCGCCGGCTGGAGACCAGCCGCAACCGCGAGACCGGCGGCTCGGGGCTGGGGCTGGCCATCGCCCGCAACGCGATCCGCGCGCATGGCGGCGACATCACGCTGGCGAACCGGCCGGGCGGCAAGGGGCTGATCGCCAGCGTCTATCTGCCGGAGTGAGGCGAAGCGCCGATCTTTACGAGGCGGCGGCTTCGAGGTTGCGATCGTTTCCAAAAGATTAAGGAGAATACAGACATTTTCCCGATACCGTGATAAAAATGGCATGGATACTGCATTTTTTTCTTGCGGGTTGCTTGTGTGGGGCCATATCGTAAGCGGAAGAAACATTCGCCGGCGCCGGTTCGTGGCGCCTGAAACGCGAGTCGCCGCTCGTCCCGGTTGAGGGTGCGCGGCGGGCCGGTCGTCCCCGCGGGGACCGGCGCCGGAGTGACGCCATGTCGTTCATCCGGCCGCAACCCAAGACCCGTCCGGCCTGCGCCGCGCCGCTCTCGCTGGCGGGCCGCCGCCGTTGCGGGCCGACTGAAAGCGAGGCCTCACATGTCGCAACAAGCATCCGCCGCCGCCACACCCTCTCCACAATCCGGGCGGCTCAAGCAGCACCACACGCTCTCGCTCGGCAATCTCGGCGCCGGGACCATCGGCAACGTGCTCGAATGGTACGATTTCGGGCTTTACGGCTATCTCGCGCCGATGATCGGCAGCCTGTTCTTTCCCTCGGCCGACAAGATCGCCTCGCTGCTCGGCGCTTATGGCGGCTTTGCCATCGGGTTCATGATGCGGCCGATCGGCGGCGTGCTGTTCGGCCATCTGGGCGACCGGGTGGGGCGGCAGACCGTGCTGGTGACCTCGGTGGTGATGATGGGGCTGGCGACCACGGCGGTCGGGCTGTTGCCGACCTATCAGCAGATCGGCTTCTGGGCGCCGGTGCTGCTGCTGGTGGTGCGGTTGTTCCAGGGCCTGTCGGTGGGCGGGGAGTTCACCGGCTCGGTGTCGTATCTGGTGGAGACAGCGCCTGCCAACCGGCGGGGCTTTGCCGGCAGTTTCGCCAATTTCGGCTCGACCGGGGGCTATCTGCTCGCCGCCGGCTTCGCCGCGCTGACCACGCTGTTCGCCGGGAACCATGCGGTGCAGGGCTGGGCCTGGCGGCTGCCGTTCCTGGCCGGCGGGGTGCTCGCGGTGCTGGCCTATCTGGTGCGCTCGCGGCTGACCGATACCGGCTACGAGCCGGACAAGGCGGCGAAGGACGACGAGTTGCCGATCCGCCAGGCGTTCCGCCGCAGCCCGAGGATCATGCTGCTGGCGATGCTGTTCACCTGGGGCTATGGCGTGGCGGATTATCTCACCCTCGTGTTCCTGCCGACCTTCGGGGCGAAGTTCGGCGCGATTTCGGACAGCCGGGCCCTGGAGATCGTCACCGTGACGCAGCTGTTCGTGCTGGTGCTGATCCCGCTTGCGGGCTGGCTGACGGATCACTGGATCCTGCGCCGCTCCTGGCTCATCGGCAGTTTCGGCCTGTTGCTGGTGCTGGCCCTGCCGTTCTTCGCGATGGCGGAGCACGCGATGACGCCGTTCGCCATCGCCCAGGTGATTTCGGGCCTGCTGCTCGGCGCGATCATGGGGGTGGCGCCGGCGATGCTCTCCGAGCAGTTCCGCTCGGAATACCGGCTGTCGGGCTATTCGCTGGCGTTCAATGTCGGGCTCGGGATCGGCGGCGGGACCGCGCCGCTGATCGCCACAGCACTGATCGGGCTGACCGGGTTCAAGCTCGCCGCCGGCGCCTATCTGCTGGTGGGGTGCGCGATGTCGCTCGTGGCGCTGTGGATGCTGAAGGATCGCGGCCGCCAGCCCTTGAGGTGAGCGCGGTGTGGCGGCGGGGCGATTGACGCGCCCGCCGCGATGGGACAGGGTTTCGGACGGAAATGTCATGAAATCTGCTCCATTCGATTATGTTCGTGCCGGGTCGGTCGCCGAGGCGATCGGCCTGCTTGCCGCCCGCGAGGGGGCGGTGCTGCTGGCCGGCGGGCAGAGCCTGCTGCCGGCGCTCAATTTCCGGCTGTCGGCGCCCAGCCTGCTGGTCGATATCGGCCGGATCGAGACGCTGCGGCGGATCGAGGTGACGGCGACGATGCTGCGGATCGGCGCCGGCTGCACCCATGCGATGCTGCTCGAAGCCCCCGAGATTGCCGCCCATGCGCCGCTGATCGCAACCGCGCTCGCCCATGTCGCGCATCCGGCGATCCGCACCCGGGGGACCATCGGCGGCAGCCTCGCCAATGCCGATCCGGCGGCGGAACTGCCGGCCTGCATGCTGGCGCTCGATGCGACGATCATCGCCGAGGGGAAAGCCGGCGCGCGGCGGATCGCGGCGGCGGATTTTTTCACCGGATTGTTCGGGACGGCGCTGGAGCCGGGGGAGATTCTCACCGCGGTGGAGATTCCGCTGGTGAAGGGGCGGCT
>NZ_NCAS01000079.1:0-2511 GCF_002255515.1 Acidiphilium sp. 20-67-58
AGGCTTCTTTGTGCCCTCGTCGCATGGCTCTCTGCCCCAAACCGCTCACCAAGCCTCGGCTTCGCCCACCGCCAGATCACATAGTTCACAGGCGACTAGATATCCCCGCGATCGGTCAGGGCGAAGACCTCGACCGGCGCTGTCACCCATTGCGGTGGATAGAGCATGATCGATGCGCCGAGTTCGCCCATCGAAAGGGCGAAGCCGAGCGAAAGTGCAGCAAGGATCTGCGGCAGAAGCAGCGGCAGCGTGATCGTGAGCAGAACCCGGGGCGGCGATGCGCCAAGCGAACCGGCAATCTCTTCGAGGCTGTGCGGCAGTCGCTCCAGGCCCGCGCTGATCGTCGCATAGGCATAGGCCATGACCAGGACGACATGGGCAAGGATGACCAGGAGCACGGTTCCGTTGAGCAGGAACGGCTTGCGGCTGAAGGCGATCAGCATGGCAAGACCGATGGTCGAGGACGGCAGCGCGACCGGCAGGAAATAGAGCATGTCGAGCCCGCGGCGGAGGGAGGGTGGGCAGCCACGCACGACCAACGCCCCACCGCCTCCGAACAGAAGGGCAATGAACGAGGCGGCCACTCCCGTTGCGACACTGTGCAGCAGTGCCGCCCCCTGATCTCCCGCCGCCAGGGCGCGCGCGTGATGGAGCGTGAGACTGGACGGCAGCACCCCGTTCCATTGCCGGGTAAAGGCGGCCAGCAGCAGCAGGAGCAATGGCAGGCCGAAGATCAGGAAGAACAGCGTGGCCGTGGTAACAAGCGCGATTCGTCTTGTCGTCGGTTTGAATACCAGCATGCTCATGCGGCCAGCCAGGCACCGAGCCGGGTAAGAGCAAGACGGTAGAGCGCGAAGACGGCAAGCGAAATCACACTGTCGCAAACCGCGATCACACTCGCACCCGCATAGTTGAATTGCTGCACCGCCTCGCCATAGATCAGCAACGGCAGGGTAATGACATTCTTGGCGCCCATCACCAGCATGATGCCGAATTCATTCAATGTCAGCAGCAGGCAAAGCCCGCCGCCGGCCAGCAGGGCGGGCAGCAGCGCGGGGATGACAACGCGACGGATCACGCCCGCCGGGGTTTCCCCGAGACTGCTCGCCATTTCGAGCAAGGCGGGATCGAGCGACTGGAACCCGGCAAGCACAGGCCGCAGGACAAAGGGCGTGTAGAATGTCACCTCAGCCAGGACCACACCCCAGAACCCGTAGAGAAAACTCGCCGACCGGTACGGGCTGCCCTGCAGCGGCTCCAGCAGCGCGGTGATCAAGCCGGCGTTTCCATAGAGAAACGTCAGCGCGAGCGCGATGAGAAAGGACGGGAACGAGAGATAGGCATCGACCACCCGGCCGACAGACGCGGCACCGCGGAACGGCGCGAGATTGAGGAGCAATGCCAGAACGAATCCGAGCAGAAGACACAGGACCGTCGAGGTCAGGGCGATCTGCAACGTGTGGCCAAGGGCGCCGGCAAAGACCGGGGAGGCGATGATCCGCGTTGCCGGCGCGAGGCTCCAGCCCTGCGCCCCCCGGAAGGCGGCGATGATCATCAGCCCGAGCGGATAGAGCAACGTGATGGACAACACGCCGAGAACCGGCGCCAACCGCGCAACATGAAGCCACCTCACGCCGGACATCGCCTCCTCCGGTTCATGTATCGGCGACCAGGCAGGCCCGTTCGGGGGCGAAACCGACCGTGACATCGGCGCCGATTGCCGGCGCCTCCCGCCCGGCCGGCAGATCGATCCTGAGAAGATGCGCGCCCGCCACGGCCTGCACGCGCTGGACCGCGCCCATCCACTGCACGCCGACGATCCGCGCCGCGATGCGGTTCGAACCGGTTGCGTCGATATCGAGCGCATGCGGCCGCACACAGAGCAGAGGGCGCGCGATCGCATGTCCCGACGCGCCCATGACCGTCAGGCGGTGCCCCTCGAAACTAACCTCGGCACTGTCGTGCTGCGCGATTTCGATCCTGATCGGCAGAAGATTCGCCTGTCCGAAAAATTCGGCGGCATAGCGATGCTCTGGCGTTTCGTAGAGGCCGCGCGGCGTGCCTGATGCGGCAATGCGCCCGTCGCGCATCAGCGCGATCTGGTGGCCAAGCGCGATGGCCTCGCCCTGATCGTGCGTGACATAGACGATGGCCAGTTCCGGCAATCGGGCGTGGAGGCTGCGAAGTTCTTCCAGAAGCCCGGCCCGCAGCGGGGCATCGAGGGCGGAGAGCGGTTCATCGAGCAGCAGGACCGGCGGGCGGATCGCCAGCGCGCGGGCAATCGCGACACGCTGCTGCTGCCCGCCCGAAAGTTCGCGTGGATAACGGCCGATAAAGGCGGACATGCCGACAAGACCGAGACAGTCGGCGACACGCTCGGCGATCTCCCGCTTCGGCAGGCGGCGGGCACTGAGAGCCCGAATCTGAATGGTAGTGTGGCTATCGGTTGCGTGCGATTTTTCGTGTGATCAGGCGGATATGTGCGAGGAAGAGCCATGCGGTGGCGCTGGT
>NZ_NCAS01000080.1:0-6535 GCF_002255515.1 Acidiphilium sp. 20-67-58
CATGAGTTTTTTTGCCCGTCTGAAAACAATCGTTGCTGCCAAGGGCGACGCCGCGCTGGACCGAGCCGAAGTGCCGGCCGAAATGTTCAATCATGCCTATAATCAGATGAACGACACCCTGACCAATCTAAAGCGGGCGATCGTCGAGGTCGTGACTGCACGCAAACAGATCGAACAGCAGATCGACAGACTGGACCACCAGAACGCCACCATTGAGGGTCAAGCAAAGCAGGCGCTGACGATGGGCGACGAGACACTTGCACAGCAAGCCCTGGCGCGACGCGTGCCCTTGCTGGAGCAGCGCAAATCGCTGGAGAGCCAGCGGCAGCAGATGCTGAACAAGCAATCCGACCTCGAAGCGTCCAGTCACCGCCTTGCTGCAAAGATTGCCGCCTTCCGGATAGAAAAGGAGACCTTGGCGGCAACCGCAACAGCCGCCACCGCGCAGGTTGTCGCCGCGTCATCGGTGGCTGGCATCACGGAGGAAATGGGTTCAGTCAATGCCGCAATGGACCGCGCCCGGATGAAAATTTCGCAGCAATCTGCACGGGCCGATGCGCTCAGTGAAGTTGCCTGCCATCTCGATTTCGATACCGGCCTTCCGATTGACCCAGTCCAGTTGCAGCTCAACCAGGCAACCGCGAACGCTGATGTCGCCAGCGATCTAGAGCGGCTAAAGGCGCAGATGGGTTTGGCTCCCTCCAAACCAACCTCACTGCCCAGCCCTGCCCAGCCCAGCCCGCAGATCGACGGGATAATCGAACATCAGCAGGAGAACTCGAAATGATCATCCGCTCGTTTGGTCACGGGCAGTGTGAACTGCCCGAAATGCATGCCAGTGCCCTGGAGATGCTGGATCGCCGACTTCTGAATGCCCTCACTACCGACGACAGATCGGGTTACGACCAAGCATTGATTGAACTACACGATCTGCTCGATCGCAATGCCACGCCGGTGCCGGACGACTATCTTGGCACCTCTGACGTCATCGTGCCTGAACGCGGCACTGATTTTGCGGAAGCCGTGGCACTCGTGCTGCATGGCGATATCGTGCAAGTCAGCACCTGACCAAAACCAACTCCGCGGCTCCAAGGAGTTCCATACGATTTTGGCAGTACGGCCGGTAAAGCCTGAAAGATATACCATGAGCAACCAGACTACCGACAACCACATGCATCCAGGCTTCTTCGCACGAATGCGCGCCTTCATCCGAGGGGAAATTTCCGCCGAGACAATCGAATCTTACCGCACCGCTGGCGGTGTAGCCTACAGCTTCTTCATCGAGGCCGAAAAGAAGCGCGCCGACCTAGCTGATGGTGGTACGTCGCCATGGACGATGAGCGCAGGTGACCGGGCCTATTTCACTGCCGTCTGGATCGGCTTCTCGCTTCAGACCCTGGGCGATGCTTTCATCAAGGCGGATTATGACCTTGATCCCGAGACAGTCGGCTTCGTGCCGCGGATCACCGCCGAGCAGGTGGATCTGTTCTATTCGCACGTCGCAGACTTCCTGGCCTTCGCAGCTGCGGCTGCTGACAACAAGGATTATGTGCTGCCGGGACATCTACCGTTCGATCTGCCCGAATTCGTCGAGGCTGACCCGTGCCCGTTGGCGCATCTGGTCGCCATGTTGGCCGCAGGCCGGGTGATGGTCGAACACGCCGGCATTGCTGTCTCCGACGCGCTGCGCGCCACAAAGGACCGGCCGGCCGAATCTGCTGCTTTGCGCAGTCGGATAGCTGCCCTGCAATCGACCCATGACTCGGCACAGGCACTGCATCGTGATGGTTTCGTACCGACCCCGGAAATGCATATGCGGATCGAATCCCAGATCAAGTCGGTAATCCAGGAGGCGTTCCTGATAGGCCAGTTGGTCGTCCAACCCAACCTGTTGTCGGGCACCGCCTACAACCATCATACGGTGCCACAAGCATCTTCAGGCAACCCTTTTGACAATATTTTCACGCATGGAAAACGGCTGCCGCGACCGGGCAAACCGGGGTTCGACCTGTTCTGTCTGACCTCACCCAGTCACATCTCTCAGTTCAGGCGCGACCCGAAGGCTGGGCCTGCAATGGAATTTCTTTGGACGCATGACCCAAACCCGGACGAAACGCTCACCATCCAGGAGTCAATCTTGGCAGCTGCTAATCGCGGCGACATCAGCGACCGACAGAATGGCAAGACGGCGTGTTATAGCTGCTGCCCTTGGGCGGCGATCTATCTGGTGGTCCGGCCTGTGACTCTGGCCGGCCACCTTATGCGACCCGGTCAGGAATTTGTGTTCGACGTGTCGGCCGAAGAAACGGAGAGAGGGGGACCATTCAGGCGCGAACTTCTGATCGGCCGGTTCTCATCAACCACGAAGACCGATTATTGCACCGGCGGTGAAGATGACGATTGAGGCTCCGACTGCCATCGATACCGCTTCCACCGAGACGACCGAATCTTATCGTGCCGCCGCCGGTGGGGGCCCATTGCCTCTTTATCGAGGTCGAAATCACAACTGGCCCGGGGATTAGTCATGAAGTCTGTTCTACGTGCTGCGATCATGTGCAGTTTTGCCGTTGCCATTTATGCTCCGTAAGCGGGGCCTTGAGACCCTTGCGCGTGTGCGTGGCCGTCAGGCTGGGTGTTCGTCGGCCTGGGTCCAGGGCATCAGGTCGTCGATGCGCGAGTTTTGCCAGCCGTTGACGAGGCGGGTGAGCGTCTGGGCGAGATAGCGTTGCGGGTCGACGGCATTCAGTTTGCAGGTTTCGATAAGGGAAGCCACCGCTGCCCAATTCTCGGCGCCGTCGTCGTTGCCGGCAAACAGTGCGTTTTTCCGGCTCAAGGCGACCGGGCGCATGCTTCGCTCGATCGTGTTGGAGTCGATCTCGATGCGGCCGTCGTCGAGGAAGCGGACCAGGCCGTCCCAGTGGTTCAAGGTGTAGCCGATTGCCTCCGCGGTCGGGCCGCGGGCGAAGAGCTTCGCGTGTTGCGCCTTCAGCCAGATGCCCAGATCCGCGACCAGCGGAGCGCTGCGGCGCTGTCGGTGCGCGTGGCGCTCGGCCGCGTTCAGTCCCCTGATCTCCGCCTCGATGCGATAGAGCGCGGCGATGCGCTCGAGCGCCTCGGTGGCGATCGGCGCGGCACGGGTCTTGGCAAGATCGTAGAAGCCGCGCCGGACATGGGACCAGCAAAAGGCAAGCGCGCTCGGTCCGGTCCGGCCGGTCGGGTCGGCGAGCTTCTTGTAGCCGGCGTAGCCATCGACCTGCAGGATGCCGCGATAGTCGCCGAGCAGGGCGCGACCATGTACGTGCCCGCGGCCGGGCGCGTAGGTGTAGACCACCGCCGGCGGATCGGTGCCGCCCCAGGGCCGGTCGTCGCGCGCAATCGCCCAGAAGTAGCCGGTCCTGGTGCGTCCGCGCCCGGGATCGAGCACCGGCACCGTCGTCTCGTCGGCAAAGATGTGCGCCGAGGCCAGCATGATCTGCTTCAGTCGCGCCACCACCGGCGCCAGTTCCGCGGCCGCGGTGCCCACCCAGGCGGCCAGCGTCGAGCGATCGACGACCACGCCCTGGCGCGTCCAGATCTGCGCCTGACGATAGAGCGGAAGATGATCGGCGTAGCGGGCGACGAGTACATGCGCGACGGTCGCCTCGGTCGGAATGCCGCCGGCGATCAGCCGTGCCGGTGCCGGCGGCTGCACCACCACGCCCGAACAGGCCCGGCAGGCGAGCTTCGGCCGCCGCGTCACCAATACTCGGAACTGCGCCGGGATGACGTCGAGCCGCTCGGCACGATCCTCGCCGATCACCACCATGGCGGCCTGACAGCACGGGCAGGCGCTCGCCTCGGGCGCCAGATCGACCTCGATCCGTGGCAGATGCGCGGGCAGCTTGCCGCGACCGGCCCGGCGCTTCGCCGCACGCTCGCGACGCAGCGCCGGATCGGTCCGCTCCGCCTCTGCCTCGACCTTGGCGATCGCCGCTTCCGTATCCTCGAGGCCGAGCTGCAGCTGCGCCTCCGGCAGCCGCTCGGACTTCGCGCCATAGTGCAGGCGGCGCAGCGTGCGCAGCAGATGTTCCAACTGCGCGTTACGGACCGTCAGCGTGTCGCGTTCAATGACAACGGCATCCCGCTCGGCGGTAATGGCATCGCGCTCGGCCATCATCGCCAGCACCAGCGCGCGCAGTGCCGCGGCGTCGGTCGGCAGGTCCGGCTGGGTCGGTGCAGCGTCCGTCACACCGCGAGTCTAGGCGACCGCAATCGGCTTGGGAATCCTTCGCGTCGTCTGCACGCGCGACCAGTCCAGCCCGTCGAATAGCGCCGCGAATTCCACCGCCGAAAGGCGCATTACGGCCCGAAGTAACGGACGGCCCGAAATTGTAGCATAAGGGATTTTTAGGGGTGTCGGAAAACCATGTCGGATTGATCCCGGCATAGCCATTCAATCCGACATGGTTTTTCGTATAGGAATATGCTCGATTTCTGGGTTGATTCCGCCTTCAATTCGAAGTGTACGGAAAACACGTGTTTTCCGTCATCGCGCGATTCCGGCCTCAGAACCGCGCTCTCCGCTCAAACCCGCAGAAAACCTCGATCCCAACCAGTCAGCGTTCCCACTTTGTCCGCTTATGCTACAGAGTACGTCATCCAGGATCGCGGCCGGCAGCGTGTCCACCTTGCGAGCATTGCGTGCGTTCAGATCGAGCGCGCGCGGCTGATCGCACCGCACGACGCCCGTTGTTTTGATGCCGCTGATTCCATGCAACAACGCCAATTCGCGCCTGTCGGGGTCACCGGACGATTTGTTCAAAATTGCACGCTAAGCCGTCGAAAGCGGGAACGTGAAGGGAACATCTTGCGGCGGCTGGCTCTCTGTCTTTCGTGAGTAAAATCGCCCGACCCAGGGCGTTACCTGAGTCTGCACGCCGAGCCTGATGGCCGACGCAACCTCAACAGGCGCAGGACAGCGCCCGCTTAGCGCTGCCGTAGAGGCTCCAGACCATCAGCACGATTGCGACTCCGTAGATTTCGCCCTCATGCGTCGCGATGAAGCCTTGGATCGGTACGCCGAACCGCCCGGCCGCCGGCAGGATGGAGGCGATCGCCGCGATGCCGAGCGGCAGGATCGGCGTGCAGCAGAGCAGCGCGGGCAAGGTTGCAAGTATCGCCCCCAATACGCTGCCGGCCGGGCGCACCCGCCCTCCTTGGCGGAGGCCGTAGACGCCGAGCGCCACAGTCAGCGTCAGGAGGGCAGCCATGATCAGCGCAAGGACGAACTCGCCCGGCGTCAGAAAGCGGAGCGAGACCAGCCCGAGCGTACCGCCCGTGCTGGTTGCGGGCAGGAGAACCGCATAGAAAGCGAGCGTCGCAAGAAAGAGCGCAATCGTCCCCACCACGGCACGACGGGAACCGAGTGCCATCTGCACGGCGCGCGGCACGACCATCGCGCGCTGGTAGAGACCCGCCATCACGGCGCGGCTTTTGGCTGGATAAAACGCTCGATCTTGCCGAACGTGGCGGACGGCGTCGAAGAATCCACCGCAATGCGGCCGTCCGGCGCGATGACCTGATAGACATCGATATAGTGGTGCGGATTATAGAGGTCGAACAATGCCTTCGTGTCTTCTCCGATCACGAAATGCGGGTCGTTCAGAAGCTTCGGCGCGACCTCTTCGACAAACTTGTGCATGCTGGCGTCAGGTTGGTAGCCACCATTCTTGTAGTCGCGCAACACGATGATCGTGATGTCTGACTTATCGATCTGCGCCTGATGTTGTGCGAAGGTCTTGAGTCCGGCCTTGCAGCTCGGACACCAGGTGGTGACCTGCCAGACCACGAGCGGATGGCCCAGATAGGTTTTCAGCTCGACGTTCTTTCCACCAACGGTGAATGGCGCATTGCGTGCTGCCATGTTTTGTGGTGCCGGCGCGTTGGTTGGTCCCATCTTGCCCGTAGGCGCGGCCATCGCGGTCGCCGAGGCGAGACCGAGAAAGACCACGCTGGCAAGCAAAGCCGTTCCATGTGAGGCGTTGGGTCTTGTCATTGGTGTTTTCTTCACCCCGCGCAGCAGGACAGTTGTTTCACGTCCTTGGTGAATGTCTGTGCCGCGAGCTTGATCCCCTCGTTCATCACCAGGTACGGGAACAGCGTGTCGCCAAGCTCTTGCACCGTCATGCGATGGCGGATGGCGAGTGCCGCGGTCTGGATCATTTCCCCGGCATTGTGGGCGAGGATTTGCGCGCCGATCAGCCGGTTGCTGCCTGCTTCGGCGACCAGCTTTACAAAGCCGCGCGTATCGAAATTGGCGAGCGCGCGGGGCACATTCTCCAGATCGAGACGGCGGGCGATGGTCTCGATCCCTGCCGCCCGCGCCTGCCCCTCGTCGAGACCGACCGTCGCGACCGACGGATCGGTGAAGATCACCGCCGGGACCACCGAAAGGTCGAGGCTGGCCTCTCCGCCGGTCATGTTGACCGCCGCCCGCGTGCCGGCGGCCGCGGCGACATAGACAAGCTGCGGCATCGTGCTGCAATCGCCGGCCGCG
>NZ_NCAS01000081.1:0-3010 GCF_002255515.1 Acidiphilium sp. 20-67-58
CCCGCCAGCAGCCCCAATTTTGCTACGGCAGGAGAATCATCAGGCGTCAGGCCGCACCACCACCCGCCGCAGCCAGACGACCAGCGGCTCAAAGCTGAAACCGTTCGCTTCATACAGACTGACGATAAAATCGTAAGTCTCATCTGGATCGGCCTGCACCCCAGCGCCATTGATAACCAGGAAGGTATAGGTGGCAGCAAAGGCCGTTCGTTTATTGCCGTCGATGAACGGATGATTCTGCGCCAGACTCTCCCACAAGGCGGCAGCCTCGTTGATCAGATCGGCATAATATCCCGTCTGTGGGCGATACAAGGCCGCCTCCAGCTGGCCAGGGTCACGCACGCCATGAGCGCCACCGTAGCGATCGATTTGGTCTGCATGGATAGCCAGAACCTCGATGACGGTCAGATAGTCTGTCATTCAGCCAGCTTTTTATAGAGCGTCCCGAATTTTTCGTGGCTCGCCTGATAGGCGGCCATCACATTGGCGCGGGGTCGGCCATGCTTGCGCTTTTCAATCAGGTCGGCGAGCGCCTCATCCACCAGCACTTGCAACTGCCGCCCCTCGCTTTGCCGCCCCTCGCTTTGGGCGAGTTGGCGGACGGCGGAGAGAATCTCGGAATTCACCTGGGTCGCAAATTTTTCACGGGTTTGGGCTGCCATGATATATCTCCAATCTTTCCTTGATTTATCATGATACGTCATGAAGTATCAAGACGCTGTATGGCTCTCGTATCCACATCGGGTATGTCGAGCGTTGACGGTCGGCGCAGCCATAGGAAGGGCGGCTTTTCCACGGCTATTACGACTGCTTCTGCTACCTGCCGCTCTACGTCTTCTGCGGCCAACATCTGCTGGCGGCCAAACTGTGGCGATCGAACATCGATGCTGCCGCCGGCGCCGTCGAGGAGATCGCGCGAATTTCGCTCCTGAAAAACCTCGGAATATCAACGCCAAAGAAGCTGCTCGCCGTCATCGAGCCGCCGCAGGCCAACGCCGCCGCTTAGGCACACGCCCCGAATCCGAATCGAAGATCCATCGCCAAACAGCCGATATTTCCTCACATGTGCCCCATGACCGCGAACCCGGGTCGGGCGGAGTGAGGTTGCGACCACGCACTCAGGAGACGAACCATGCAGTCCATCACTGAACGACATGAAGGAGAGCATCAGGATCTGGGGTACTCTGGGACGACTGGGACGAAAGGCGGTAATCTGGCCGGATGAAACGACAGGCTGAAGCCGACGGTCGCGGTAGCACCCTCGCCAGAGGCCGCCGTGAGCGCCGACGCGGTGCTGCAGGTTAAAGTCTCGACCGAGTTATGAGCAGATACCATTCCAGAACCGGGGATCACTGTTTCCACTTGCCGCCAGCGCTTCTGCCCGGTGGCCTTGGCACCAGGGTGGACGTGACCCGTGTCAGCCACTCGATGGCGCCGGGCGTGGCGCGCCAGGCGGCTCCGTTGTCCTTGGCATATTCGCCGGCCTCATCCTCTCCACCCAGCGTGATATACCCGTCCTGCGAGGCAATCACCGGATGTCGCCCAGACAGGATCTCCGGCACATAGCTGTTTTCCGCCCAAGCTTCTTCCGCCAACCTGTCAGCCGTCGGACTACCCTCCCGAAAGGCCAGCAACGCCCGCGTATAGAGCCACATCGCGGTGCCGTCGTCTTCATACTGCCCCAGCAGCTGTTTCAGGGCATCCGTATGCCCAAGCGACAGAAGATAGCCGCTCAGCAAATAGCGAATGCCCTGATTATCATTCGGGTTGAGCTCAAGCATCGCCTGGCAATGCCCGATCGCCTCCTGATGCTGGCCCATCGCCCAGAGCACCACCGCAAGACCTTGCCGGGCCCGCATATACGGCCGGGTCTCCAGAAATCCCCAAAAATGTCCCGCATATTCCTTGAACCCTTCAGGACCGATCGCTTTCTGTCCCGCCTCGACCCCCAGCCGATAAAAGGCCAATGCCTGCTCGACCGACCGGGCTTCCTCTCCCGCAAGAAGCACATAGGCGTCGGCACAGAGCGGAGATATCGCGAGCGCCTGCTTTGCCAGCCTGATCCGCTCCCGCCGGTCCGTCGCGTCCCATGCTTGATACATGACGTTCTGGGCAGCCGAGATCGGATCGGCGTCTTTCGCTCCCCCGAACCGCCCCGCCATCATCCCTTCCATACCCCGTCGGTCGGGCAATGGTGGTACGGGGCTGTTGGGGTTCGTGCCATGGGATTTCCGGAGAGGTTTTTTCCGTGGCTTTTTCGATACGGGCAAATGCATCTCCATTCCACTTGGACTGGCGCCAACGCTTCGATCACCGCCTGGTCCTGTGATTGGCGCCTTGCTTGTGTCCATCCGGCAAAGCGGCAGCTTCTGATGAGACTGAGTTGGTCCCGATGATGAGGACAGGCGTCGGCTAGATCATCATATTTCCATCCCCCGCCCCTGTCGATGGTTTGCCTCGCGGGTTGATCTCTGCCGTTCCGCCTGCTTTTCCAGCGCGGCCTCCCGGGCCCTGGCGACTTCGGCGGCCTGCTGCCGTGCCTGCTCGAGGGTTTTCTGGCGCGCTCGTTCGCGGCTGATATCGCTCACCGGCATGTCCCGCTGCCGCCCAGGCTCATCCGCTGATCCGCGCGCCAGCACGCTGCGGGCGCTCTGCCGCTCTGCCCAACGGGACCAGGCAGCAGACAACTTCTCCCGATCATCGGTGATGATCCTCAGACCGGAGCGCTCGCGCGACGCCGCCACATAGGCGGTCTGCGCCGTCGCCACCCGGCCGGCCTCACCCACCACGATCGTCCGCTCCACCGTCGCCCCCTGGCTGCTGTGGATGGTCCGGCAATAACCATGATCGATTGCCTGTGCCCGGTCCATGCTGATACGGATTTCTGCACCGGCATCACTGCGCACCCTCACCTCGCCCCGTGCCCGGTCCAGCCCGGTCACCATCCCGCCCATGCCGTTGTTGACGCCAAGAGCTCGGTCGTTCTCCCGGAACACGATCCGCTCGCCCT
>NZ_NCAS01000082.1:0-2424 GCF_002255515.1 Acidiphilium sp. 20-67-58
TGCGGCCGATTGGCGGAACGCGGTGAACCGCTCGAAAACCCCGATCGGCTACGTTGATTTTACCTTCTCGGCCGACAAGTCGGTGTCGCTGGCCTGGGCTTTCGCGCCGACCGAGGCGGAGCGCAACCAGCTGGCCCAGGCGCACAAGGATGCGGTGGCCGCGACCATGGCCGAGATCGAACAGGTCATTGGCCAAGCCCGGAAGGGCAAAGGCGGCAAGGAAGGCACCGAGCAGGGCCGCATCGGGTGGATCACCTTTGATCACTACACGGCCCGGCCCACCCTCGAAATCGCCCGCGAGACAGCGGATGGCCGCACGGAAACCGAGATCGTGTCGGTGAAAGTGGCCGGCGATCCGCAGCTTCATACGCATGTCGCGGTGCCGAATGTCATCGTCACTGAGAGCGGCCGGGTTGTGTCCCTGAACACGTTGCAGATGCACGGCCGCATCCATGAATGGGGAGCAATCTATCAGGCCCATCTTGCGCAGAATCTCCGGCGGGCGGGAGCCAGTATAGAATTGGACCGAGCCACCGGCGCGGCGCGGCTCAGCGCCGTGCCGGAGGAGATCCGGGCGGCGTTCAGTAAGCGGACCCGCGATGCTCTCGCCGACGCGAAAGCTTATGCCGCATCGGTTGGCGCGGAGTGGGACCGCATGACGGGCGACGAACGCATCAAGTTGCTGAAAGGCGGCGCCTTTGCGAGCCGTAGTGCCAAGGCCGACGATCTGAGCGACTTTGCGAGCTGGCGGCGTCAGGCGGAGGCACAAGGCTACCAGCACAAAAGCGTTCTGCAGGACGCGGTGCCAGCGGAGAAGATGACCGAAGCGGCCCGGCTGGATCTGGCCTATGAGGCAGCTTCGCGGGTGCTGGGCGAGCAGTTTGCCCGGCGGGCGGTCATCAAGGATGAGGATGCGCGCGTTGCCGCAGCGCGTGGCCTGGTGGCGGCCGGCATCAAGGATGGCGGCGACGTTGACCGGGTGATTGCGCGGTTGCGGGCGCGTGGTGTTGTCGAGACGGGCGGTGCTGGCGGCAACGGTGAGTCCGCGCGCACGCAGATCATCGCGGTCGAGACCGAGCGGGATGACCTGGACAACCCGGATGTGAAGATCACCACAACCAGGCTGACGACGCGCGCCCATGTCGAGCAGGAGAGCGCGCTGGTCGAGCTGGCGGGACAGGCTGGCCGCGATCGGCGCGGCACGCTCAACCCGGCCCAGATCAAGCGCGGGATTGCGGCGAGCGGGCTGAGCTTCACCGGCGCGCATGGCGCGGCGCAGCGCCGGATGATCGATCATCTTGGCATGGGCGGCCGGTTCGCGGTGGGGATCGGGGCGGCTGGGGCCGGCAAGACCACATTATTGAAGCCGCTGGTGGCGGCATGGCGCGAGCAGGGTGCGGACATTCACGGCATCAGCCTCGGCTGGCGCCAGGCGCGCGAGCTGCGCGAGGCCGGGCTGAATACCGAGGCCGAGACAGGCGGGCGTGATACGATTGCGGCTGTATCGGTGTTCATCAACCGGGTGGAGAGCGGCCGGCTGGACTTGTCCAACCGCAGCGTCGTGGTGATCGATGAGTTGGGCACGATCGGCACCCGCCAGATGCTTGATCTGTTGCGGCTACAGGAGCGGCACGGGTTCCGCATGGTGGCGATCGGTGATCCGAAGCAATGCCAGTCGATCGAGGCAGGCCAGGTGATCGGCCTTCTCGAAAAAGGTCTGGGTGAGGTGCCGTCAATCGAAAGCAGTGTGCGCCAAACCAATGAGCGGGCGCGCGAGATCGCGGGCTTGCTGCGCAAAGGTGGCGCCGAGGCCGTTGGCAAGGCGCTGGACATGAAGCGGCAGGACGGCACGGCCGAGATCGTCGCGGGCGGGCATAGCGAAGTGATCGCGCGGGCCGCCGCGCTTTGGGATGAGCGCCGGAAAGCGAATGCTGACCGGCCACGCTTTACGCTGTCGATCAGCACACCGACCAATCAGGATGCGCGGGCGATCGGCGAGGCAATCCGGCAACGGCTGCTGGCCTCTGGCGAGTTGGGGCAGAGCCGTATGACGCTGGCGGCGATCGATAAGAACACCGGCGAGCACTACGCCATGCCGATCGCCCCGGGCGAAAAAATCCGGCTCTTCGCCCGGACCAATGCGGCGATGCTGGACGGCGGCAAGGGCGCGATCGGCGATAATGGCTCGATCCTCGAAATCACCAGCATCCGCGACGAGGGCCTGGTGCTGCGGAACGACCATGGCCGCGAGGGCTTTGTGAAGTGGGACACGCTGGCCGACAAGGAAACCGGCCGGATGCGGCTGGCGTACGGCTATGCCATGACCACCAACACCGCCCAGGGCATCACCACGACCGAGCATATCTTTGTAACACCGGGCGGTTCGCAGACCACGGACGGCTTCAAGACCTATGTGTCCGGGTC
>NZ_NCAS01000083.1:0-2379 GCF_002255515.1 Acidiphilium sp. 20-67-58
CCGCGAGATCGCCGAGAGCGTCATCACTGGCCGCAAGTCCGGGGCCGAGATGGCTCGGCTTTACAACATCAGCGCACCGACGGTGTCGCGCATCGTTGCTCAGCACCGCTCTGATCTGGCCTAGTTTGAGATTATGGACGGATCATCCGGTGGTATTTTAAGCGGCGACGCTTCAAGGCGCGGGCGCTGCCGCTTTCGGTTGAGATAGCGCTTCGATCAAGGGGCATTCCGCCGGCCCCCCTGCTTCGCATTGCCGGATGAGGGTTCCCAGAGTGGTCTCAACCGCCCGCAGGTCGGCGATCTTGCGGCGCACGTCCTGACGATGGCGGATGGCAGCCTGTTTCACGTCATCACAGCGGCGTTCATCTCTTTCGGCCAGACTGAGAAGGCTGCGTACCTCGTCGAGAGAGAAGCCGAGTTCCCGGGCCCGGCAGACGAAGGTAAGGCGCGCGATGTCGGCAGTGCCATAGACCCGGCGTCCGCTTTCGGTGCGCCGCGGCCGCTGAAGAATGCCGATCTTCTCGTAGAAGCGGATGGTGTCGATGCCGCAGCCGGCTCGCCGCGCAACCGTGCCGATCGGCATTGACGGGCTATCGCACCAAGTGGGGGAAGCACGCTTTTGACGGTCCTTTACACTACTCAAAACATACCTCTTGATCCTGGAGTTACTCCATGACCTATAGACCATCGTCAGATGGATTTGAAGGGGTTCATGCGTCTTCGACCAGGCGCGAGAGAAGGAGTTTGCGGCCATGCGGGCATGTTGTGATCATCCGGGTTCCGAACGCCGGCCCGACCGGCGGCGTCTACTGACCAGCCGCGTGGCGATCATCGGTGGCCTTGCGCTCGCCGCTGGCGGTGGTCTCGCCGTCGGCGGTTGGGGCTGGCTGGTGGCTGCCGGATTAGCGCCCCTCATCCTGGCGGTCCTGCCCTGCGCTGTTACGTGCGGCCTCGGGCTCTGCGTGCTGGGCATGAGCAACAGGTCGAAATCGAATGCCGCGCCAGCCCGCCCCGCCGGCACCGGGAATAGTGACGGCATGCTCCCCGGGGGCGATCAGGGGCCGTCGTCTGCCGTTCCATCACTCATCCAAGGGCAAAGCTCAAATGCCATTTGAGACCTTTGACTTCACTCGAATCGCAACCGGAGACCTGGCATGACATCTCATACCCTGCGCGTAACTGGCATGACCTGCGAGCACTGCGCCCGCACGGTTGAGAAGACCCTCAACGACCTTCCGGGCGTCCGGGCGAGTGTCGCCTATGATCGCGGGACCGCGCGGATCGACGGCGCCGATGGCCTCGACCTCGCGGCACTCAGGAAGGTGCTTGCTCCACACGGCTATGGGCTGGAGACGCTGGTCGATGACGCCACGCACGGCGCTGCGATCCCGCACGGGAGCGGGCTGCACATCGCCATCATCGGCAGTGGTGGTGCTGCCTTCGCGGCGGCGATCCGTGCGACCGAGGCCGGCGCCCGGGTGAGCATGATCGAACGGGGCGAGGTCATCGGCGGCACCTGCGTCAATGTCGGCTGCGTGCCCTCCAAGATCACCTTGCGCGCGGCTGAGATCCGGCATGAGCGCGGGCACCATCCGTTCGAGGGTATCGCGCGCAGCGAGGAGCCGGTGGACCGGCGGGCGTTGCTCGCCCAACTGCGCGGCCGGGTTGAGGCGTTGCGCGGCGCCAAGTACCAGAAGATCATCGACGACAACCCCCGGATCACGCTGCTGCGCGGCGACGCGCGCTTCGAGGATGCGCGGACACTCGCAATTGCCGCTCGGACCGGCGAGGTGACGCGCCTGACGCCGGATCGCATCCTCATCGCGACCGGCGCCGCGCCGATGATCCCGCCCGTTCCAGGGCTGGCGGACACACCTTACTGGACCTCGACGGAAGCGCTGTTCGCCGAGGAACTTCCCGCCCGGCTCGCGGTGATCGGCTCGTCCTTCGTCGCCCTCGAACTGGCACAGGCGTATCGACGCCTTGGCGTCGACGTGACCGTGCTGGCACGCAGTACCCTGCTTACGCGCGAGGATCCCGAACTGGGGGCTGAGCTACAGCAGGCCCTCGAGGTCGAAGGCGTTCGCGTTCTCGGCGAAACCGAAGCTCACCACGCGGCCTATCGGGAAGGCCGATTCATCGTGGATACCGATGCCGGACAGATCGAGGCCGACCGGCTGCTGGTCGCAACCGGGCGCCGGCCCAACACCGAAGGGCTCGGCCTCGATTCTGCTGGTGTCGAGACAAACCGCGCTGGTGCGATCGTGGTGGACGATCACCTGCGGACCTCGGCCGCGCACATCTACGCGGCCGGCGATTGCAGCACGATGCCGCAGCTTGTCTATGTCGCCGCGGCCGCCGGCACGCGGGCGGCGGTCA
>NZ_NCAS01000084.1:0-2363 GCF_002255515.1 Acidiphilium sp. 20-67-58
CTCGTCGTTGATCACCCATGCGATAGCGATGGGAGTGGCGAGGGCTTCGGCGCCGCGGTGGAGGTAGTCGCCGTAGCGGCGCATGGCGTCATTGTCGCGAGCACCGGCGTTGATGACGCAGGTCTTGTCCTGGTGCTGTTCGATGGCGTTGAGCATGGTCTGCCATCCGGCCTCGGTGCGGGTATCGGCGGCGAGGGTGGCGTCGAGTTCGTCCCCGAGACATTTGGCAGCGTCAGGGTTGGCGGTATCGGTCTCGATGAGGAAGACGGGCCGGTTGAGGACGTGGCGGAGATGATCGGCGAGGGCGATGGCGACCATGGACTTGCCGACACCGCCTTTGTTGCCGCCGACATAGATGATGCCTCTCATACGTCATCGCTCCCGATGGCGAACGTGCCCGCACCCGGTGTTTTCTCGGTATCGGTCGCCTTCGCGCGGTCCGGCACTTTTTCTGGCGGCGCCGGATTTGACGGACGATCGGCCGTGTTGCGGACAGTACCTGCCGTATGCTTGCCAAGTTGCGATGATGCCGCTGATCCAGCGTTCCCCATCTTCGCCTCTGTTCGCGTGGATGATGCTGGCTTGCGGCTGCGTTTTCTGGCGAGAGCCGAGCGAATGGTGGCGGCGCTAGCGGCGAGGGGGGTGTTATCGCGCAGCCACTTGGCGATCTGGTCGATGGTATAGCCTTTGTCGCGCATGGATTTGATCTCACCGCTGAGGGATTCGATCGCGGCACGCTTGGTCAGGAGGGCGGCGTCACGGGCGGCAGGGAGTGCTTTCATCTGCGCCGCGATCGCCTTGATATCGTCACGGCTGATTCCAGCAGCCTGCTTTACCTGCGTATCATCTGCCATGGCGATCGCCCTTTCTCGTTCGGTCTCATGATGACCATTGCCCGACGCGATCCATGAGGCAATATCGGTCTGTCACAACATAGCTAATTGAGTATCGCTTCAATATCGGTATTCATTCAAGTGACGACCATTCAGCTACCGGAGCGCAATTTCTGGTATATCGACGACAAGCTTCGCTTGTCTTTTACACACAACCGCACCTATGATGCATGGCAAGGGCAGAAGCCGGGGTATCACGCCCCATCTCCGACAAGCAAGCAGAAACGACTAGCCGCCAGCCCTTCTGGTGACGCCACATCCGACAACCAACAGCGATGACAGCGAGGACCAGACGATGATTTCATATAGCCATCTGACCGCGCAAGGCTCCGGGCAGGGATCTGCGTCAGGTGGCGGTTCCGGTGCCAGCATCGCCGGGGTGGTGCGGTATCTGGAATCGGAGCGGCAAGACGGCCTGGCAGCGGAGCGAGGCGCTGCGGCGATCGGCTATTACCAGGGCCGCGCGGCACCGTCGGTGTGGCTGGGGTCCGGTGCGACCGAGCTTGGTCTGGCCGGTGCGGTAGACGGCGCGACGCTGGGGTCGGTTCTGGCGGGCCGGCTCCCCGACGGGACAGATCTAAGCGGGCGGGGCAACCGGGCGGGAAGCCGCCGTCTGGGGCATGATCTAACGATCAGTGCGCCGAAGAGTGTCAGCATCCTGGCGCTGGCTGGGGGCGATGCAAGGCTTCTGGCGGCGCATGATGAGGCGGTGCGGGCGGCGGCGGGCGAGGTCGAGCGTCTGATGCTGGTGGCGCGGCGGGGCAAGGCGGGGGCGGTGGTGGAGCGGACCGGACGGATGGTGGCGGCCGCATATCGGCATGAGGACAGCCGGCCAGTGGACGGGGTGGCTGATCCGCAGCTGCACACGCATCTGATCATCGCCAACATGACGCGGCGATCGGATGGGGTTTGGAGTGCGGCGTCGCTTGACTTCGGGGTGCGGAACGAGACGCTGCACACGCTGGACGCAGTGTACAAGGCAGAGCTGGCGAAGCGCGTGACGGAGCTTGGCTACGGGATCGAGCGGACGCGAGATGGGTTCGAGATCGCAGGTCTGACGCGGGAGCAGATTGCGGCGTTCAGTCGGCGGACGGCGGAGATCGACCGGACGCTGGCGGCGGGCGGTCTAGACCGGGAGGCGGCGAGTGCGGCGCAGCGGGTGCGGGCGAATGTATCGACCCGGGTGGAGAAGGGGCAGCCGGGTGAGCTTGACCAGCGTTATGCGTGGCGCGCCCGGGCGCGCGAAGTCGGGGTCGACCTTGAGCAGCTCCGCCATGCCGCGCTGGCTAGGGATCGTGGGGGCAAGGTTCTGGTTGCCGGCCGCGACGGCGACGCTTGGCGGCCAGATGAATGGGCCCTGGCGCGGGAGGCGGTGACGGGGGCGGCGCGGCATCTGAGTGAACGCGCGAGCGTGTTCAGCGAAGCGGACCTGATGCGCGAGGCGCTGCTGGCGGGAATGGGCATGGTGAC
>NZ_NCAS01000049.1:0-13419 GCF_002255515.1 Acidiphilium sp. 20-67-58
TCGGGTTGATGACCGCCGGGTGCTGAGCGGCATCCTGCATCGCTTTCGCGAGGGCTTGCGATGGCGAGCGCTTCCTGAGGCCTACGGGCCACGAACCACTGTGTTCAACCGGTTCAACCGCTTGAGCCAGCGTGGCCTCTGGCAGGAGATCTTCGCGGCCCTGGTCGCCTGCGCGGTGTAGCACGAGGATCTGGCTGAGACGCGCGCAACCCGCGAACGTGCTGAAACCGGCCCTTGCGGCTGCCAGCGCAACGCCGTCTTCTCATCCTGATTGACGCCGGATCCTCACGTTGATCGCCGTGCGACACCGAACACAAAGTCCGCGCGGGTGATCCGCTCGCCCACCTTGCTGGCGGGCATTGCCATTTGAACTCATTGTGGTGCGGGCATGACGCTGCGGAACGGCAAGGACTATGCCATCACACCTGCGCCGCACGCGCCCAGAAGGGGCCTACGCGCTGCTCTTGCCGACCTACCGACCTGCCGAACGACGCCATTACTTTTGTTCGAGAGTGGCGTCCCCGGCGGGATTCGAACCCACGGCCCCAGGATTAGGAATCCTGTGCTCTATCCGGCTGAGCTACGGAGACGTGAGGGTGATATAGCGTAACGGCGCGCAGGCGTCACGCCGCGTTGGTGGCTGGCTGGCTCAGGCGGTAGCCGCCCCCTTCGGTGATCAGAAGCCGCGCGTGGTTCGGTTCCGGCTCGATTTTCTGGCGCAGACGGTAGACATGGGTTTCGAGCGTATGGGTCGTCACCGCGGCGTTGTAGCCCCATACCTCGTTCAGCAGGACCTGCCGGGCCACCGACTTTCCGCCGGCGCGATAGAGGAATTTCAGGATCGCGGCTTCCTTGTCGGTCAGGCGGATGCGCCGGTTCTGCGACGGCTCGTGCAGGAGCTTCATCGCCGGCCTGAACGTGTACGGGCCGATCTGCAGCACCGCATCCTCGCTGCTCTCGAAATTGCGCAGGTGCGCGCGCAGCCGCGCCATCAGCTCGGCGAGGCGGAACGGCTTGGCCACGTAATCGTTCGCGCCGGAATTCAGCCCCCGGACGACATCCTGCTCCGCCCCCGATCCGGTGAGCATGATGATCGGCACCTTCACCCCCTCCTCGCGCAGGCGGGCGCAGAAATTCCGGCCATCGCCATCCGGCAGGCCGACATCGAGGATGATCGCGTCGTAATTCCGCTCGGCCGCGGCGATCATGCGCTCGGCCTCGGCGATCGAGCCGGCTTCGCCCGGCGCGAATTCATGTTCCGCCCGCAACTGATCGCACAAGGTCGACCGCAGGGCGAGGTCATCATCGACGACCAGGATGGGGTGAATGTTGTTCATATGTCCCATTTCCTCAAATCTCCGTCGCGAACCGGGCGCTCACCCTGTCTTTAGAGAGTTTGCTTCACATTCACATAGTTCAACAGCCCCGATTCGCGGGTGTTTCATTATAAAAACTCCATGATCGCGCTCACATGCGTGTGATCGCGGCATGAAACCGCCGCGTTGCACCGAAACGGTGGCGTATGGCGAAACCATGCCGGCGCGTCCTATATCATGGCATCATGACGCACTCCCATGTTCCCGGGAGGCCGGGCCCGGCCTCCTCCGCCGCTGAAGCGCCGGCGCAGCTCGATCCGGCGCGCACGCGGGCTGTTCACCGCGCCATTGGCGAGGCGCGGCGCGGCGTGCCGGTCATTCTTGCCGGGCCGCAGCCGCTGATCGCTGCACCAGCCGAGACGGTGGGGGCCGAGGGGCTGCATCTGATCGATCGCCTTGGGCGCGCTTCTGCCACGCTGCTGCTCGCCCCGGCGCGGGCGGCAGCGATCCTGCGGCAAAGCCTCGACGATGCGGCGCCGGCCGTCGCGCTCGAACTCGCGCGGCCGCTGATCGACCCCGCGACGCTGCGTCGCCTCGCGGACCCGACGCTCGACCAGATCATGCCGGGGTTCCGGCGGATGGAGCCGCCCCCGCTTGCCGATGCCGCCCTCGCCCTCGGCAAGCTCGCCCGCCTGCTGCCGGCGATGATCGCCGCACCGGTGCGGCCTGGCTGGGCGTCGCTCCCGCTCGGCAGCGGGCTGCTCGCCGTGCCGGCGGCGGACCTGCTCGGTTACAACGCCAACGTCGCCGCCACACTTCACCGGGTCGCCGAGGTCGCGGTGCCGCTCGACGATGCGCCCGATGCACGGCTCGTCGCCTTCCGCGCGCTCGACCAGGGGATCGAGCACATGGCGATCCTGGTCGGCGATCCGCGCTCCCAGGCCGCGCCGCTCGTGCGCATCCATTCCGAGTGCTTCACCGGCGACCTGCTGGGCTCGCTGCGGTGCGATTGCGGGCCGCAGCTCAAGGGGGCGATCCGGCTGATGGCGGAGGCGGGCGGCGGCGTCGTGCTGTATCTTGCGCAAGAGGGGCGGGGGATCGGGCTGATCAACAAGCTGCGGGCCTATACGTTGCAGGATCGTGGCCTCGACACGCTCGATGCCAACCGCGCGCTGGGCTGGCAGGCGGATGAGCGGAATTTCCATATCGCCGCCGCGATGCTCGCGGCGCTCGGCCTCGATCATATCCGGCTGCTGACCAACAACCCGGACAAGGTGGCCGGGCTTGCCGCCTGCGGCGTCGATGTCGCCGAGCGGGTGCCGCATGTCATCGCGCCGAACGGGGTGAACGATGCCTATCTGCGGACGAAGGCGCGTCGCTTCGGCCACCTGCTGGACTAGGCAACGATGTCCGGATCTGACGAGACGACCGCGATTCTCCTGCCGGATTCCACCATCGTCCTGCCGGGCGCCGGGCTGCGCTGCCGCGCGGCACTGGGTCGCGGTGGCATCGCCGCGCACAAGCGCGAGGGCGATGGCGCCACCCCGCGCGGCCTGCTGCCGTTGCGCCGGGTGCTCTACCGGGCCGACCGGCTGGCATCGCCTTCATGCGCGGTGCCGCGCGAGCCGATGGCGCCAGATGATAGCTGGTGCGATGATCCCGCCCATCCCGACTACAACCGCATGATCCGCTTGCCGCACGAGGCGCGTCACGAGGCGCTCTGGCGGGAGGACGGGGTGTATGATGTGGTCGGAGTGCTCGGCTGGAACGACGATCCGGTGGTGCGGGGCGCGGGATCGGCGATTTTCCTGCATGTCGCCCGGGCGGAATGGTCGCCGACCGAGGGGTGCATCGCCCTTGCCCTGGCCGACCTTCAGGCGATGCTGAAGGCCGGGCTGCGGGCGATCATGGTTCAGTGAGCGAGGGGAATGTTCACGCCGAAGGAAACGCTCGGCGGGCCGACATAGACCGGCGGCGGCGGCGCGTAATAGGCGGGGGGCGGCGGGTAATAGGCCGGCGGCGGCGCATAGGCATATCCGCCATGCCAGCCATCGTCGTCCTCGTGATGCCAGTCATGGTGCCAGTCATGATGGTGCCAGTCGCGGTGATGCCACTCGCCGCGGTCGCCGCCGTCATGGCCCCAGGGCGGGTCGGCATAGGCCGTCGCACCGGTCGCCGCGAGGCCGATCCCGGCCACCAGTGCCGCCGCGATGATCCTGCCGAGCCATCGGGCCGAACCTGTGCTTCGTGCGTTCATGTCGAAATCTCCTGTCGTCTCGATCCGCCATACACCATGATATGATGGCGCCGAAACGGCTGATTTCAGGGCGAATTGTGGCTTACAAAACTTTCACCCCCGGCCCATGCCGGGATAGCCTCTTGCGAAACCCCCCGGCGGGCGGGCATGCAGGGAAGGTGATCACGTTGCAGCCGATGTTCCGCCCTATCCGGAGACCGCGATGAAGCGGCGCCTGCGCGGGCTTGTCCTGCCGTTCCTGTTTCTCGCCGTGACGGGATATTTCGTCTTCAATGCCATCAACGGCTCGCGTGGCATCGTCGCCCAGCGCCGCGATCAGGCGGTTCTGGCGCAGGACCAGCAGGCCCTTCACGCTGTCTCGACCCGGCGCGACCGCTGGCAGGCGCGGGTGAACGCGCTGGGCCACCATGCCATTGCGCCGGACATGCTCAACGAGCAGGCGAGGGCGATTCTCAACCTCGCCGATCCCGACGATCTGGCAGTGCCGCTCGGCAAGCCGGCGGCAGATGGCACGACGGCCGGCGCCGGCGGGCAGGCCGCGCCGGCGCAGCCCGAAGCCCGGCCAGGAGCGCATCCGTAGGACATCATCCGATCGGATGATGTCCTCCCTGCTTCCTGCGGCGGGTCATGCTGCCCTGCATGAAAGGCGTGCGTGGCGCCAGCCGCCCCGGCACACCTTGTGGCCCCAGTGAGTTAACCATTTTTCGGTTAACTTGAATATTGCATTGCAACATCATTGAATTTTCAATTCCCGCTTGCTTTGATCGGTTGATCCGACGCATGGAGAAGACCATCAACCGACGGAGGGGAATGATCGTGGCCAGCCGCACCAGACCGACAGGCGCAAAAGCCCAGCCAGCCGCCCGCAGGCGGACCAGCCAGAGACAGCCGGCGATGGACCGGGACGAATTGCTCGCCGCCTACGGGAAGATGCTGCTGATCCGACGGTTCGAGGAAAAGGCCGGGCAGCTCTACGGCATGGGGCTGATCGGCGGGTTCTGCCATCTGTATATCGGGCAGGAAGCGGTGGTGACCGGCATGCAGCTGGCGATCGAGCCGGGCGACCAGGTGATCACCTCCTATCGCGATCACGGCCACATGATTGCCTGCGACATGGACCCGAAAGGTGTGATGGCCGAGCTGACCGGCCGTGCCGGCGGCTATTCCAAGGGCAAGGGCGGCTCGATGCACATGTTCTCGAAGGAGAAGGGCTTCTTCGGCGGGCACGGCATCGTCGGCGCGCAGGTCTCGCTCGGCGCGGGCCTTGCCTTCGCCAATCACTATCGCGGCAATGACCGCGTCTGCCTGACCTATTTCGGCGAGGGCGCCTCGAACCAGGGCCAGGTGTTCGAGAGCTTCAACCTCGCGGCGCTGATGAAACTGCCGGTGATCTTCATCATCGAGAACAACCGCTACGGCATGGGCACCAGCGTCGAGCGCGCGTCGGCCTCGCGCGATCTCAGCCAGAACGGCGCGCCCTGGAGCATTCCGGGCCTGCAGGTGGACGGGATGGACGTTCAGGCCGTCAAGGAAGCGGGCGAGCAGGCGGTCGCGCATTGCCGGGCGGGCAACGGGCCGTTCCTGCTGGAGATGAAGACCTACCGCTATCGCGGCCACTCGATGTCCGACCCCGCGAAATACCGCACCCGCGAGGAGGTGCAGAAGATGCGGACCGAGCACGATTGCATCGATCTCGCCCGCAAGGCGCTGGAGGCATTGGGGGTGAGCGACGAGATGTTCAAGGCGATCGACGACGACATCAAGAAGCGGGTGCAGGACGCGGCCGATTTCGCGCAGCAGAGCCCTGAACCCGATGAATCCGAACTCTGGACCGATGTGCTGGTGGAGGGCTGAGCATGACCACGGACGTTCTGATGCCCGCGCTATCGCCGACGATGACCGAGGGCAAGCTGGCCAAATGGCTCAAGAAGGTCGGCGACCAGGTCAAGGCCGGCGACGTTCTCGCCGAGATCGAGACCGACAAGGCGACGATGGAGGTCGAGGCGGTCGACGAAGGTGAATTGCTGCAAATTCTCGTCGACGAGGGGACTGAAAACGTCGCGGTGAACACGCCGATCGCCGTGCTCGGCGTGCATGGCGAGACCGCATCCGCCCCGGCCAACGCGCCGGCTGCCGCCCCCGTTGCCCCGGCGCCGCAGGCCGCGCCCGCGCCCGCCGCCGCGCCGAAGGCGCCGGCCGAGGTTGCGCCGGCAGCCGAGAAGGACTGGGGCCCGACGCAGGAAATCACCGTCCGCGAGGCGCTGCGCGATGCGATGGCCGCCGAGATGCGGCGCGATGCCGACGTGTTCCTGATGGGCGAGGAGGTTGCCCAGTATCAGGGCGCCTACAAGATCAGCCAGGGCCTGCTGGACGAGTTCGGCGCGAAGCGGGTGATCGACACGCCGATCACCGAGCACGGCTTCACCGGCATGGCGGTGGGGGCGGCGATGTCCGGCCTCAAGCCGATCGTCGAGTTCATGACCTTCAACTTCGCCATGCAGGCGATCGACCAGATCATCAACTCGGCGGCGAAGACGCTCTACATGTCCGGCGGGCAGATGGGCTGCCCCATCGTCTTCCGCGGGCCGAACGGCGCTGCCGCCCGCGTCGCCGCCCAGCACAGCCAGTGCTACGCCTCGTGGTATGCGCATTGCCCGGGCCTCAAGGTGGTCGCCCCGTGGTCGGCGGCGGATGCGAAGGGCTTGCTGCGCGCGGCGATCCGCGATCCGAACCCGGTCATCTTCCTCGAGAACGAGATTCTCTACGGTCACAAGCACCAGTGCCCGACCGACGATGATTTCATCCTGCCGATCGGCAAGGCCAAGGTCGAGCGCGTCGGCGAGGACGTCACCATCGTCGCTTTCTCGCTGATGGTCGACGTCGCGCTGAAGGCGGCCGAGATGCTGGACCAGCAGGGGATTTCGGCGGAGGTGATCAACCTGCGCACGATCCGCCCGCTCGACATCGAGACCATCGTGAACTCGGTGAAGAAGACCAACCGTGTCGTCTCGGTCGAGGAGGGCTGGCCCTTTGCCGGCATTGGTGCCGAGATCGCGACGCAGATCACCGAGCATGCGTTCGACTGGCTGGACGCGCCGCCGACCCGCGTCGCCGGGCTCGACGTGCCGATGCCCTATGCCGCCAATCTCGAAAAGCTCGCGCTGCCCCAGCCGGACTGGGTCGTCGGCGCCGTCAAGAAACTGTTCTGAGGGAGGCGCGAACATGGCCACGAACATCCTGATGCCGGCACTCTCGCCCACCATGACGGAAGGCACGCTGGCGCGCTGGCTCAAGAAGGAAGGCGAGACGATCAAGGCTGGCGACGTCATCGCCGAGATCGAGACCGACAAGGCGACGATGGAGGTCGAGGCGGTCGACGAGGGCGTTCTCGGCAAGATCCTGGTCGCCGCCGGATCGGAGAATGTCGCGGTGAACGCGCCGATCGCCATCCTCGTCGAGCCCGGCGAGGCCGTGCCGGACAGCGCGCCCGCCACCCCGGTGCCGAAGGCAGCCACCGCCCCGGCGCCGAAGGCAGCCGCCGCGCCGGAACCGCTTGCGGCACCTGCCCCGGCTGCGGCTGCGGCTGCGGCTGCGGCCGCGCCGGCGGCGGAGACGGCCGCTCATGGCGCGCGCGTCTTCGCCTCGCCGCTCGCCCGCCGCATGGCGCAGCAGGCGGGGATCGACCTCGCCACGCTCAAGGGCTCCGGCCCGAACGGGCGGATCGTCAAGGCGGATATCGACGCCGCCCGTGGCAGGGCCCCCGAAGCCGTGGCACCGGCGCCGAAAGCGTCGCCCGCTGCCGCCCCGGTACAAGTCGCCCCGGCACAAGCCGCCGCGACGCCGGCTGCGCCGATCACCGCGCCGCACGACGCAATCCCGCACTCCTCGATGCGCAAGGTGATCGCGAAGCGTTTGCAGGCTGCGAAGCAGACCATTCCGCATTTCTATCTGTCGATGGATGTGGAACTCGACGCCCTGCTCAAGCTGCGCGCCGAGCTGAACGCGCAATCCCCCAAGGAGGGGCCTGGCGCGTTCAAGCTCTCGGTCAACGACCTGATCATCAAGGCGGTCGCCGTCGCCCTGCGCCGCGTTCCGGCGGCCAATGCATCCTTCACCGAGGAGGCGATGATCCGCTATCACGACGTGGACATCTCGGTGGCCGTCGCGATTCCGGACGGGCTGATCACGCCGATCATCCGCAAGGCGGACCAGAAGGGGCTGGCCGCGATCAGCAACGAGATGAAGGACCTCGCCGCCCGGGCGAAGGCCGGCAAGCTGAAGCCGGACGAGTTCCAGGGCGGATCGTTCTCGATCTCCAATCTCGGCATGTTTGGCATCAGCTCGTTCTCGGCGATCATCAACCCGCCGCAGGGTGGCATTCTCGCCATCGGCGCCGGCGAGAAGCGGCCGGTGGTGAAGGGTGAGCAGATCGCCATCGCCACGATGATGACAGTCACCCTGTCCTGCGATCATCGCGTGGTGGATGGCGCGATCGGCGCCGAATTCCTCGCGGCGTTCAAGTCCATCGTCGAACAGCCGCTGGGGCTGATGCTTTGAACGACCATTCGGCCGGTGTCGCGTCAGGGGCGGCGGCAACGCTTCGCCCTGCGGCACCGGCCGACATCGCCGTGCTGCTCGATCTCGTTCACGCGCTCGCCCATTATGAAAAGGCGCCGCACGAGGTGGAGATGACCGCACCGATGCTGCACGAGGCGCTGTTCGGCGCGCAGCCTCTCGCCCGCGCCGTGCTGGCCGAGGCCGATGGCGCGGTGGCCGGTTTCGCGATGTTCTTCACCAGCTTCTCGACCTGGACCGGCCGGGCCGGGCTCTATCTCGAAGACCTGTTCGTCCTGCCCGCGGCGCGGGGGCGGGGCATCGGCCGCGCCCTGCTGCGCCATCTCGCGCGCGAGGCGGTCCGGCTCGGCTGCGCCCGGCTCGAATGGTCGGTGCTGGACTGGAACCGCCCCGCCATCGATTTCTATCAATCCCTCGGCGCCGTCCCGCTCGATGAATGGACGCGCTACCGTCTGAAGGGCGAGGCCCTCGCCGCCCTTGCCGAATAGGAGCAGAACAATGACCGATCAGAGTTTCGACGTGGTGGTGGTGGGCGGCGGCCCCGGCGGCTATGTGACCGCGATCCGCGGCGCGCAGCTCAAGCTGAAGGTTGCCCTGGTCGAGCGTGAAAATCTCGGCGGCATCTGCCTCAACTGGGGCTGCATCCCGACCAAGGCGCTGCTCCGCTCCTCCGAGATCAACCACCTGCTCCATACCCTGCCCGAATACGGCTTCTCCGCCGAGAACGTGAAATTCGATCTCGACAAGGTGGTGAAGCGCTCGCGCGGCGTGGCGAAGCAGCTGTCCTCCGGCGTCACCCATCTGCTCAGGAAGAACAAGGTGACGGTGTTCGACGGCACCGGCCGGCTCGCCGGCAAGGGCACGCTCGCGGTCGAGAAGGACGGCAAGCCGGTCGCCACGCTGAAGGCGAAGCACATCATCCTCGCCACCGGTGCCCGCGCCCGCGTCCTGCCCGGCATCGAGCCGGATGGCCGGTTCATATGGTCGTATCGCGAGGCGATGGTGCCGGACATCATGCCGAAATCCCTCGTGGTGATCGGCTCCGGCGCGATCGGCATCGAGTTCGCGAGCTTCTACCGCAACATGGGCGCCGAGGTGACGGTGGTCGAGGCGCTGCCGCGCATCCTGCCGGTGGAGGACGAGGAAATCTCCGCCTTCATGCACAAGCAGTTCGAGAAGCAGGGCATGAAGCTGCTCGCCGGGGCGAGCGTGAAGGGCGTCGAGAAGGGCAGGGACAGCGTGACCGTCACCATCGAGGCCGGCGGACAGGCGCAGAAGATCACCGCCGAGCGGGTGATCTCGGCGGTCGGCATCGTCGGCAATGTCGAAAATCTCGGCCTTGAGCAGGCGGGCGTGAAGGTCGAGCGCACGCATGTGGTAGTCGATGGGTTCGGGCGCACCGGCGTCGAGGGCATCTACGCGATCGGCGATCTCACCGGCCCGCCCTGGCTCGCCCACAAGGCCAGCCACGAGGGCGTGGTCTGCATCGAGCATATCGCGGGGCTGAAGCCGCATCCGTTCGAGACCTGGAACATCCCCGGCTGCACCTATTGCCGCCCGCAGGTCGCTTCCGTCGGCATGACCGAGGCGAAGGCGAAGGAAGCCGGCCGGAAAGTGAAAATCGGCCGCTTCCCCTTCATCGGCAACGGCAAGGCGATCGCCATGGGCGAGCCGGAAGGCATCATCAAGACCGTGTTCGACGCCGAGACCGGCGAATTGCTCGGCGCGCACATGGCCGGCGCCGAGGTGACCGAGATGATCCAGGGCTATGTCGTGGCCCGGCAGCTCGAAACCACCGAGGCCGAATTGATGCACACCGTCTTCCCCCACCCCACGATCAGTGAAGCGATGCACGAATCGGTGCTTGACGCGTATGGGCAGGTCATCCACTTCTGATCCGTCATGCGCGTCGAGATCGATCACCGGAATTCGGGGGGCGGCAAGGTTCGCCACCCGGAAAAGCAGCACAGGCCGGATAACCCGATCCAGCGGAAACCCGCATGGATCCGGGTGAAGGCGCCCAATCATCCTGTCTACCATGAAACCCGCGCGCTGATGCGCGAGGCAAACCTGGTGACGGTGTGCGAGGAGGCGGCCTGCCCCAATATCGGCGAGTGCTGGTCGCAGCGCCACGCGACCATGATGATCATGGGCGAGATCTGCACCCGCGCCTGCGCCTTCTGCAATGTCACCACCGGCCAGCCGGCGCCGCTCGCCGCCGACGAGCCGGCGCGCGTGGCCGATGCCGTGGCCCGGCTTGGCTTGCAGCACGTGGTGATCACCTCGGTCGACCGCGACGATCTCGATGATGGCGGGGCGGCGCATTTCGCGGCAGTGATCGGCGCGATCCGCGCTGCCGCACCTGCAACCACGATCGAGATCCTCACCCCGGATTTCCTGCGCAAGCCCGGTGCGCTGGAGGTGGTCGTCGCCGCCAGGCCGGATGTGTTCAACCACAATCTCGAAACCGTGCCGCGGCTCTACCCCTCGATTCGCCCCGGCGCGCGGTATTACCAGTCGCTCCGCCTGCTCGACCGGGTGAAGCAGCTCGACCCGGGCATCTTCACCAAATCCGGCCTGATGGCCGGGCTCGGCGAGGACCGCGGCGAGGTCGGCCAGGTGATGGACGATCTGCGCATCGCCGATGTCGATTTCCTCACCATCGGCCAGTATCTCCAGCCGACGGTGAAGCACGCCGCGGTCGAGCGGTTCGTCACCCCCGACGAGTTCGCCGATCTTGCCGGCATGGCGCGCGCCAAGGGGTTCCTGATGGTTTCGGCGACGCCGCTGACCCGCTCCTCCTATCATGCGGATGCCGATTTCGCCGCCCTGCGCGAAGCCCGGGCCGCCCGGCACGCTGCCTGACATGCCGCGCTACACCGAGCGGAAACTGGTCCTCTACCAGCCCGGCCAGATGTTCGACCTCGTGGCCGATGTCGGCAAATATCCGCAATTCCTGCCCTGGTGCATCGGCGCGCGCGTCCGCTCGCAGCGCGGCGAGGAAATGCTGGCGGATCTCACCATCGGCTTCGGTCCGTTCCGCGAGAGTTTCACCTCCCGCGTGATGCTCAACGCGCCCGAGCATATCCATGTCCGCTACGAGAACGGGCCCTTCCGCTATTTGCGCAACGAGTGGCGATTCCTGCCGGACGAGCGCGGCACGATGATCGATTTCTACGTCGATTTCGAGTTTCGCAGCCTGATCCTGCAAAAGGCCATCGGCGCGGTGTTCGCCGAGGCGGTGCGCCGGATGGTCGCGGCGTTTCTCAAGCGCGCGCGCGACGTCTATGGCATGCCCGTGACCGATTCCGCGTCTGGCTCGGGGCTGATCATTCCCGCCAAGGGGTAATCCCGGCGGCGAGAGACTCCCGCCCGTTCGTGGCAACCGGCGTGAAGGTGCCGGCGAACGGCACATCCCCGAAAATTGCCGATCCCGTTTTCGTGAGTGATGCTTTAGGATGAGGCGGCCGCGGTTTCTGGTACCCGGCCTGGAGCACTCTCCGATCCTTTCGGATCGTATGTAGTGCTCTATCACATTGATAAACAGAGCATCTTTATCCGATTGGATGACTCGATCTGATCGGATGCTGCTCTAGGGACAAGGGTGGACGCATGGACGGTATTGAAACGGCAACCGACAGCCTGGAGCGGCACAAGCATTTGCGCGAGCATCCCGAAAACCGGCATGCACGGCGGATGGCGCTGCTGATCGGCATTCTCGCGGCCGGGCTCGCGATTTGCGAGATGGGGGAAAAATCGGCGCAGAACGACTACATCGCCAAGCAGATCGCGGTGAACGACACCTGGTCCTTCTACCAGGCCAAGGCGATCAAGGCGGATATCGCGACCGCCCAGGCCCAGGTTCTGAAGGCGCTTTCGTCGAACTCCGCCGATCCCGCCCTCGCCACCGCTGCCCGCGCGGCGGAGGCGCGCGCCCAGCATGAAACCTCCGATCCCGATGGCGGCGAGGGCAAGGCGCAGCTCAAGGCGCAGGCGGAACACCAGACCGAAGCGCGCGACCATCAACTCGAACGCTATCATCAGCTGGAAGTCGTCGTCGGCCTGTTGCAGATCGCGATCGTGCTGGCCTCGGTCTCGGTGGTGACGGAGGTGGCCGCGTTCGGCCTCGTCGCCGTCCTTCTCGGCGGCTTATCCTTTCTCGGCGGTGTCGTCGTGATGGCTTTCATATAGGCCTGCCCGTAGTCGAGCCTGATGGGGCGGGCGCTCTGCGCGCGACTTTGTTTAAGATTTTCGGTATATCGCGGAGATTATATTCATAAATAATATGATCTATTGATTTCCGATTGCGCGGCCTTGTTTAAAAGCCGCTCCAGAAGCCAAAAATGGCGCAAATGCGTTTTCGAGTGTTGAAAAATGCACCGAACCGCTACAAGAATCGCGCCAGGCCGATTCGTTGTTGGCCGTTACGACAGATTGTCCAACCCGCCGGAAACGCCGGCATCGGCTCGAAAGCCGATCTTAGACAGGAAAGAGGCTTCGACCATGTCGAAAGCGTTTATCGCCGAGGTTATTCAGGGTTCTGCCGAGATCACCGGCGTTGCAGCCAACCGCGCTGCCACCGACCTGATTGAAGCCATCGTCAAGGAACTCAAGAAAAACGGTAAATTCACCCTGCCGAGCTTCGGGACGTTTACGGTCCGCAAGACCAAGGCTCGCAAGGGCGTGAACCCGCGCACCGGCGAGGAGATCAAGGTGAAGGCCGGGAAGACCGTCCGTTTCAAGGCTTCGCCGACCCTCAAGAAGCTGGTCTGACCTTTCCGTCGTATCTCTGTTCACAAGACGGCTCTGCTAGAGCACGTTCCGATCAGATGGCTCCATCTGATCGGATGATGCTCTGGTCCTCGTAAGGGGGTTTGAGTCCCGATCCGTGACATCAGATGATGCTCAAGTATCAATAAAAATAAAAATTATTGGATAGACATAAAGCGGCCCCTAAAACGGGCCGCTTTTCTTTTTGGAACATCATCTGTTCGGATCGAGTGATCTGGTCGGAGGGGGGGGTCTGGAGCATGTTCCGACCCATCCGGATCGGATGTCGTCCCCTATCTTGTTGATTATAAGGGAATTCTTGTCCGATCAGATGATTCGATCTGATCGAATGATGCTCTAATCGTCAATATCATTGAGCTTAATATCCGATCCGGAAGGATCGCAGACTGCTCTATCTCCCGTCAATTTATTTGATTCTTCATTTTGTAAATATTTAAAAATATACCTTTTTGTTCCTATTTGTTCTGATAAACTGCAAAT
>NZ_NCAS01000050.1:0-17850 GCF_002255515.1 Acidiphilium sp. 20-67-58
CTGCCGTGGTGGCCGTAGCGGCTTGCGAGATCGTGAGCGTGTAATTGCCCGCTGAGCCGCTGAAGTCGGTGACAGTTGTCCCGGTCGGAATGCCAGCGCCTTCGATCGGTATCGACAGCGGCGCCACGAGGCCGACCGGCAACGCCGCCACGCCTGTGATTGAGGTCGATCCGCTCGTGACCGTCCCGGTGGTCGCGAAACCTATTGCGGAGAACAGATCCGCATAGGTCGAGCGTGACACCGCGGATCCATCGGCCCATAGCCACAGCGGCGGCAATGTCGGCCCGGCGAAATCCTTCGTCTCGCCATGGTCGGGCTCGTTCACCCGCCAGACGTTCGTGCCATCGGTGTAGATGTGGCACATTTTCGCCGGTAGGTTCTGGGTCCGACCGCCAGACGCTCCCGTCGACACCGTGATCGCATAGCCGCCGCGGGTGGTCAGATCGTGGAAATAGAAATAGCCGGCCTTCTGCGGCACGATGATCGTGACGGCGCCGGACAGCATGCCGGACAGCGCCAAACGCACGGCCTGCACCTGCGATGCGTTCAGGGTGACCGTGCCGCTTGAAAGCGTCAGGGCGGTCGTGGTGCCGAGGAATGCATCGATCAGCGAGAAATTCTCGTTGACGATTGGCCCCCAAGCATTCGGATCGGAGCCGGTCGCTGGGATCGTGAGCGCCTTGTTCGTGGTGACGGGATCGGCCATCTTTTACTCCGGGATCAGAATGACAGGTCCGCCATCCGGTGCCGTAATTTCGTAATCATCGGCATATTGCGTGGTGACGATCCCGGTAGGCGTCGGCCCGGCATTCGACAACGGCGGAATGGCCGGCGGAACGGACTGGACGAAACCGCCAAGCGTATCCTGCACGTCGCCCCCGAGCGTGTCGGAAACCAGTGTCGCCATGAACGGAGCATAGAGGTCCGGCCGCGGGTTGCGCTGCGGCACGGGATCGGGCGGCACAATGATCGGCCGGTAGTGCTCGAACGGCTTATCGTAGCATCGGTGGCAGACCCGGAAATTCAAATTCATCAGCCGGTTGCCGCGCCAGTCATACTGGAACCGCAGGTCGTTCAGGTTGTACCAAATGCCGCACCGGTCGCAGACGCCGAACGCCTCGGGATTGCGAGCCGAGACCCGCGCCCGGCCATGGAATCGCCACGCCATCGGTCAGGTCCGGAAATAGCCATTGAGACCCGGAACGATGAACACCGGCACATCCTCGATGTTGCGATCAACGGCCTTCTGGTAGCTGCGATCTGCCAAGTTCATCAGCGGAAGCGCGCGATCCGGCGCGTAACTGACGGCTAGCTCCGCGGATAGCCGATCCGAGAACGCCTTGAGGAAATAGCTTGGGATGCCGAGCGTGCCGGCGTTCGCCAGATTAGCGTCCTGAAACTGCCCGACCGAATAGAAATGGAATTCCCATGCCGCATCGGTCGGCGGCTGCCAGAGCGTGACAGTCGGCGACAGCAGCCGGTCGAACCAGAACACGGTCGGTTGGCCCGGCGTGGTCTTGTCCGGGAATGCCGCCCATTCAGTGCGGCTGATCGGATACATGTAGAAATCGAACTGGTTCGCCTGCCCGGGATTTTTCCGCAGGAACGCGTCCAGCATGACGATCACGGTAGGATCAACCGGATAGGTCGCCTGGTTCTCGACGCACTGAATGACGGTCTCCCTGACTTCCCAGAGGTTCGGCTGATCGTTCGACCAGTCCGAGAGGATCAGGTTTGCAGCAAGCCGGGCGTCCTGCATGTGCTCGACCGTCAGGGCCGTGCGACGGATGCCGCACCGGCTGAACGCGTGCAAGATGGTCTCGCCAAGGCTGGGATTGAACGAGTAGGTGCCGGACAGTTGGTTGAGCGCAGATCCTGACATTCAACCTGCTTCCTAATTTGTGCGCACATGTGCGCACGGGTTTAGCTCTCGGTTCACTGACCGCAGTTTCACCGCCTCTTGCGAGGCGGCCAGCGCCGCAATCTCCCCGAGCGTTGCCGCCGGATTGCCCGGCGACGGTTCGGCCCAAGCCGGGCCTACCACGAGGTGTTCAAGGTTGATCGCCGCGTTCTCGTCGCGGTCGTGAACGGTGCCGCACTCGGCACATGCCCACGACCTGGCAGAGAGCGGCAGCTTGTCCACGACGCAGCCGCAGGCCGAACACGTTTTGCTGGACGGGAAGAAGCGATCAGCCACATGCACGTGGCCGCCGCGCATCCGCGCCTTGTATTCGAACTGCCGGCGAATCTCACCGAAAGCCGCGTCGGAGACAGAGCCGGCAAGGGCGTGGTTCTTGCCCATGCCGGCGACGTTCAGGTCTTCTGCCCATGCCGGCGACGTTCAGGTCTTCGAGGACGATCGTCTCGAAGGTGCTGGCAACTGCCGTGGTTGCCTTGTGGATGGCGTCGCGGCGGATGTTCGCCACGCGCCCATGCAGCTTCGCCAGCTGAGCGCGGCGGTTCCGCATCCGGCGGCTCGTCTTGGCGGCCCGCTTCTTCCGGGCATCTTCCTGCCGGCTGATGCGCCGGGAGAGCTTCTTGACGCGCCGCATCGCCTTGCGCAGCGCCTTCGGGTTCTCGATCTTCGTACGTCCATCCGGCAGTTGACGCGACAACGCCATCAGCGCCGAGATGCCGAGATCGACACCAACGACGGAACCGGGCGCAGGGTGTGGGGCTTCTGCGTCCGGCATCTCGCACTGGATCGCCACGAACCAGCGCCCGGCCTCGCGGCTGACGACGGCGCCGAGGATGCGCCCGCCGATCCGCAGCGGTTCGCGCATCCGAACCCAGCCGAGGTTCGGGATGCGGATTTCGCCCCGATCCTTGCCGAACCGTTCACGACAGCCGTGCGCCTCGAACTGGTCGTTCCAAAGTGCGAAGCTGTCGTGCTGGCCTTTCTTCTTGAACTTCGGGTAGCCGGCCTTGCGCTGGCCCTTGGGTTTCTTCAGGTCACGGAAGAAGTTTCCGAAGGCCGTGCCGAGGTTCATGATTGCCTGACCACTGGCGCACTTCGTTACGTCGCACGACCAGGGAAATTCCGTGCGACGTACAGCGTTCCACTGCGCCTTGAGCTTCGTGGCGCTTGGCTTCCCACCGGCTTCGTATAGGCGTTTCCATTCCGCAAGGCCCCAGTTCCATGCGAAGCGCGCGGTGCCGGCGGCGCGGGCAAAGTGAATCGCCTGCTCGACGGTCGGGTCCAATGCGATCTTGTGGGCCAGGATCATGGCTTCACATCCTGGCCGATGGCTTCGCTGAGCTTCTTCTTGTAGTTGCGCAAACCGTAGAGCCGGCTTGAAAAACAATGCACGATGGTCATCAGGTCTTGGACCATCTCCTGTTCCGGCGACAGGCTTTCGTTGTTCAGCACGAGGATGTCGCAGCCGTGCGCCTTGCAGTGATGCTCGAACCACTGGTAGCCGAACCGCACCAGCCGATCCTTGTGTGCCAGAACGATAGTCCGCACCTCCCGGCGTGATACGGCGTCCATGATTTCGAGGAACCGCTTGCGGTTGAAGTTGAGGCCCCCGGCGACTTCTTCGATCCACTCGACATCCACAAGGCCGCGTGCCGCAGCGAATTCCTCCAGAACGCGCCTCTGATTTTTCAGGTCCGGCTTCTGCGCCGCCGACGAGACGCGACAGTAGGCGATGACCCGGTGCGGCTCGGGGCGTCCGATCTGCTGACCAAGGAACGTGTCCAACTGCTCCCGCGTGTAGGCCCGCCGCCCGGTCTTGGTCCTGCCGGCCGGAGAAAGTCTGCCCTCGCGGTCCCACCGCTGAAGCGTCTTCACGCCACGCCCGAGATAGGCAGCGGCTTCGCCTGTGGGCATAAAGGCAGGAAAAGGTGACCGCATACGGCACTTTTAGGCATTTTCGAGCACAATATCAATGCCTAGAGTCAACCTCCTGCGGTTGGTAATGCGCGTTGGACGCCACAATATCAATGCCTAGAGTCAACCTCCTGCGGTTGGTAATGCGCGTTGGACGCCTTGGCCTGATTGACTTCGGGCTGCGGCTTTACCCATGCCGATCGCCGGCCAAGACCCGCAGGGAGCGATCGGTGAGGGAGGCGTCCCTTCGCGGCCGTGCGCGTTCGGCCGTGGAGATGCAGCCCCCTGCGAAGCTTGCAGGGGTTAGTTGATCGAGAACGGCTGGATGATGTTCACAGTCAGGTTGCCGCCGGTCAGTGCGGTGACGACAAGCTGAAGCGCGCGGATTGGCGATGTGATTGTGCCGCCGGTCGTAGCCGTAGCCGGAAACGTGGTGCCCGACACGGCCGCCCAAGTTGGGCTCGCTTTCTGGACCACGCCATAGCCATTGCCAGGCCCGTCGAGGATCGGGTCGAGGGTCTGGTTGAGCGTGTAGCTCGCCGTCACCCCAGCCGGAACCTCGACCTGCCACGCGACATTGAACGGGTTCACCCAGTCGTCGACTGCAAAGACATATGTGCCGGTCGCTGAAATGGTGGCATGAATAGGACGCGCCATGGGTCAGTCCTTCTTTTTGCCGCCAAGAGGAGGCTCGCCGAGTTCATGCGCACGCTTGTCGATCCAGCGCTTCACGGCCGGCTTGTCGTTCGCCCGGCCGTAATCGTGTTTCGCGTTTTCGAGGTCATGCGCGTTGCGGATCGGAAACCGGCCGCCGGGCATGGTATCGCCCTCGTGCTCGGCCCGCTTCCGCGCCGCTTCGGAAATGCCGCCGCCGGACCGTTTCGCCGGGCGGTCAAGCCGCTTGCGCGCCGCGGCGCCGTCCAGATCAACCGAACGGCGCCGCTTGCGCTTTTTGGCCGGAACTTCGGCCATTGGTCAGTCGCCGCCGCCGGTAATCATCGCCTCGTCGGCCGGGCCACCCTTTCGGTCGGTCGTGCGCGACGCCGTGGTCAGCGGCGAAGAGTCCGAACCGACGCCGCCGCCACGCTTCCGGCCGGGCCGGTCGAGGCGCTTCTTCGCGGCCGAGCCCTCCATGTGCTCGACGCGGCCGCCGGACTTGCGCTTGCGGCGCTCGTCCTTCTTGTTCGCCATACGGTCGCCGCGGGTCTTGTCGAGTTCCTCGTTCACCCGATGCCCCGCTTCCATCTCGCGGCGCTTTTTCGGGTTCTTGGTCTCGTCGAGCCGGTCCTTGTAGCCCTGGACCTTCCCGCCGGATTTCCGCTTGACCATGTTGCCTTTGGCTTCCGACGCCACGCCGGAATCGCGGCCGGCATAGACATCGGTGGGAGCGGAATCGTCGGCATCGCGGCCGTTGCGGGCATCCCAGTCGCGATCTTCGGTGATACGGCCGCCGTCGGCGCGCCGAGCTTTACGCGTTGCCATTGCTGGTTCCCTTCATGGCTCGTCGTCAGGCCGCCTGGACCGTCTGGACGTATAGGATGGTGACAGTGGTCGAGCCGGCCGTCGCCGCCGTGCCGGACGGGGTGACGGTCGCGTAGACGGAGGTATTCGTGCCGATGTCGAGCATCGCCGACAGCTGCGCCGCGGTGAAGGTCGGGCGAACGCGCTCGGCCGTCGCGGTGCTCACGCCACTGGCATAGTCCGTCCCGCCCGCAGTCACACCCACCGAGAGCGTGTCCGAGGTGCCGGAGTTCCATGCCGTTGTCGTGTCGGCGAGGATGTCGACGATCTGGCTACCCTTCGGGAGAACGATTTCCCCCGAAACGGTATTCGTCCCGTTCTGCGTCAGGGTGACGATCTGGCGCAGGACAGCGAGGCCGGTATTCGCGGGCCCATAGGCATCAGCGTCCTTCTTGGTGCCGCTGATGAGTGGGCCTGACCATGTGGTGCCAGGCCCTTGCGTGGTGTCGGTTGACATGGCCGCGGCTCCTTACGAGGTCGGGAAAGAGCCCCAAATGGAGCGCGGGTTGTAGCCGGCGAACGAATACCGCTCGTAGCCCTTCACCATGAGGTTGTCGGTCACGAAGTCGACCTGCATGTCGGTCTCGAAGGGAACGCGCTGCAGGTAGAGCAGCCCCTTGATGTTCGTCAGCAGGAACCACGCATATTGCGACGTGAGGAAGGGGTTGACCACGTAACCGTCCGGCAGGCCGCCGGCGGTGAACGGGATCACGTTCACGTCGTTGTCGGCCGTGCCGGGCCGCAATTCGGTCTTGAGCAGGCGCAGCATGGTGGGCTCGAGCGCCGGCGGGATGACCGCCTTGCGCGCCCGGGCGAACACCAGCAGGCCGGCCTGGTCCTTGATGGTCGATGAGATGTTGACCTGAGCATTGAGCAGCGTGCTCTCGTTCAGATCCACATCCACGCTCGGCCGGTTGGCGTAGGTGCCCCCGTCGATCGGATGCGCCGTCGAGCAGAACGGCTGGCCGTCGCCGCCGAGGGCGCCGTTGACCACGTTTGAGGTGTTCAGGAACGTCGCGCCGTAGATTTCCTTCGTCTGCGCGAAGGATTCCATCAGCCCGAGGTTGCTCGGGTTGAACTGGCGCTTGTAGAGGTTGTCGTCGATGGCCTTGCGCGTGATCGCGTAGCCAAGACCGATTTCCATGTGCTCCTGGTTCCAGACGTAGCGCTCGCCCGCGTCGTTGTCGAAAGTGGTCGAACCGCCTTCGGATTTGAGCTGGGCCAAACCGAGGAAACGCATCTCGGTCGTGCGCTCGAGCGCCATTTCAGATGTGCCGGTATCGTAGATCTTGTCGTAGATCCGGTCGATCATCTGATACTTGCCAATGACCCCACGCAAACCCGGCAGGAGTTCATTGCGAATAGCTGAGAGTGCTACAGGCATTTCAGGTGCTCCTTACACGCCGGTCAGTTGCTTGAAGTCCTGGTTATTCAGCGTGACCAGAACGTAGTTGTAAGCCGATGTCGGATCGGAGCCCGGGCCTGCGGCGTAAAAATTCGTATCGCCGAGATACCCGATGATGCGGAACGGCAACGTGCTGGTGGTCGCGACGGTCGTGCTGTTGAGCGTCGCGCCCGAAAGGCCCGAATACGTGTTGCCGGTGCCGATCGCGAAATTCACGTTCTGCCCGACATCGGCCAGCGCGATCGGGCCCGGGTCGGCCTGCACCATGAAGACCGCGTTCGGATCGTCGAGAATGTAAGCCTCGACATCGCCGTTCGCGTCGGAGCCGGGGTAGAAGTTGGACCACACGGTCCGGCCTTGGCTGACCGAGAGGTATTTGCATCCGACGAAGATGCCGGCAATCGGCGTGGTGCCGGGTGCGGCCTGCTGGATGTAGCCGGTCGATTCCGACACAACCGGATCGCCATGGTAGATCGCCGTCGCGTAGGACGAGCTGATCTTCCGGGTGGATTGAGCGCAGTTCGGCGCCGTTCCGGTCAGCTGGCGAGCCCACCGGAAGCCGAACGGGGCAAGAACATTTGCCACTGTTTGCTACCTTCTATGCGGGTGGACCCTTCGCACCGGGGAAGGGAAAGCACCGGAGTTGCTGAAAGGCCGGCGCCGGGCCAGCCTGGCAGTCGTGGTCAGTCCGGAATCTGGCGCGATGCGCCCATACGATCCGCTTTTGTAAGCGGAGCGACGCTCCGGCTGATTTTCGGCCGGGCACGGGGCAGCTGCCCCTGCTCGGTCAGACCGAGACGCTGCTCCTGCGAGCGCACGCGATCGGTCGAAATGTCGAGGATTTCCTGTTCGGCTTCTTCCGTCAGGTAGCGCGGCCGGCTCATCAGTATCATGCCGCCGCGCTCAATGGCGCCTTCATGGCCGACCGGCATCATGCCGGGAATATCGGCCGCCTGGACGGGCTGCCAGTGGTTCTCTGCCAGCATCACCTGATGCTCCACGTCGAGCGCGCCCATATTCGACTTGCGCTTCCACTCGTAGCTCATCTCGGGGTTCAGCCGATCGGCCGGGACATAGTATTTGTCGGTGTTGTTCTTGTGCCGTCGCGTCAGCCGGGCCGGCTCTTCGCGCAGGTTTTCGCGAGCATCCATGTCGCGAAGGTCGGAACGATTGGGTGGCATTTGGTCTCTCCTGTAGGGCGATCGGCGCGACATGCTCGCGGCCGATCAGTGCATCGGCTGCATGTCGCCGCTCGCGACAAGCGACTGGTATTCGCGGAGCCATGCTTCGGGCGGCAGATCGGCGACGCGCGCCGCTTCCATCATGGCTGGAGTCATGTCCTTGACGCTCATGCTTGAGGCGTTGCGCGACGATCCGGGCATGCCAGACCGCACGGGAGGCGTGCCCATGCCGGCCCGGCTGGTGCGCGCCGCCGGCTGCTGCCCGGACTGCTGCTGATCCTGCTTGAAACCGAGATTGCGCTCCATGTAATCGAAATACGCGTCGGTATCGGGAATGAACCCCTCCGATTCCGCGAGGCTGTGCAGCCCCATCGCCCGCTTCATAAGCCGGTCGTCCTTCAGCACGTCCGGGTGCTGCCTGATCCAGGCCTGCGTGCGCGGCGTATAGCGCTGCAAGGCGGCCTCGAAAGGATCACCGGACTGCGCCTGTTGCTGCGGCTGCGCCGGCTCCGGCATGCGCTCGAGATGCGCCTTGGAATTGGCGAGCTGCACCTTGTGCGCGCCGGCTTCAGCCAGCTGCGCCTGCACATCGGCGACCTTGTCGTAATCGCCGGCCTGCATGGCGTCGCGATATTCGCGCTTCAGGTTCTCGATCGTCGCCGCATTGGCTTCAATCGCGCGCTCGACCATCCCGATCTGCGCCTGGCGCATCGAGACTTGGCCCTGATGCGCCTCCTGCTGATACCGGCGGTTCGCTTCCTCAAGCTGGCGCGCCCGTTCGGATGCGTCGGTGGCCCGACGCTGCTCGTCGGCGAGCTGCTGCTTGATCTTGTCGAATGCCGCGCGTTCGTCTTCGGTCAGGTCCGCGCCCGGCGCCGGCTGCTGACCCTGATGCTCACGCTGCGCGGCGTCGAGCCCATCGTTCAGATCGGTCACCGCGCCGTTGCGCTCCTGCTCGATCTTGCCCTCGATCGTCATGGCGCGGCCCTCAGTAGATTTCGTCCGGCCCGTCGAGCCGGAGCTTGATGTGAACGTCCTCGAGCATCCGGCAATCGACTTTGCCCTCCGGCCCGTTGACGACGAGGGACCACCCGTCCTGCACCCGGTAGCCGATCCAGTCGCCCACTTCGACGCGCTGGCCCTTGAAGTCGTTCCGGGCATCATCCTGGAAGGCCAGCGGTCCCATCTTGAGCACCAGACCGACCTTGCCTTGATAGCGATCCTCATTCCGGCTTACGTCAGACAGGATCACGCCGCCGGCGGTCTTTTCGGGCCGCAGGTAGATCGCGACGAGAATCTGGTTGTGCATCACTTCGATGCCCGACAGATCGCCGACCGAGCGCCGGAGCGCATCTTTCGGGTCTTCGGCATGGATCATCCGCAGCGTCGGGCGCCGCACGGATTGTGCGAGCCCTTCAAGGTCAATAGCCATCAACTCACTCCTGCTAGGTGTTTGTCGAGAAGAACAGCCACATCCACGGCCGCCATCAGCCCCCGGATGCGCCCGATGCGTTCGGCATGCGCCGTCGGCTCCTCGGTCAGGTTCGAGACCGCCTCGGTCTTGACCTGCTCGATTGCCTGCTGGACACCTTGGCCGAATTGACGAAAGAGCGGCGTGTGAAAGTCCGGCATCTCAATCATGGCGGCCGCCCGGGGTGCCCTGGTTGTCGTCGGCGTCTCCCGCGGCGTCGCCCCAGCTCAACGGGCCGCCCTCATCCATCACGACCAGCCGGGCCAGTTTCGGCACTGTTTCATCCCAGTGGAGATAGATGCGACCGTCCGGCCGCTCCCACGCGGTCGGCCCGATATCCCGGCGCCGCACCCACCCGAAAGCCGGGACGCGCTCAACGATGATGGTCGGCTCGGTTGTCATAGTGAGCTCGCTGGCCGGGCGTGTCCCGGTCAGGTCTTCGCCCCATATTTCGCGGCCTTTTCCAGTCGGCCAATGCCGGACCCAGCGCCGCCCTCATACCCGACCTTGCCGCCGCGCTTGCGCATGGCCGGCGGACCCATCGGCGCGCCCATTCCGGCGATCGGCTTTGCCGCCATCGGCGCAGCGGCAGGCATCGGCGCAGGCATCGGATGCGGGGGCATCGGCATCGGGCCGGGCATCGGAGCGCCCATCGCCGGCATCGCGGGCTTCGCCTGGTCGGGCGCGATCACGATGTTGACTTCGGTCGCGCCCTTCTTCGGCGCCCCGCCGCGCTTGTAGCCGGCCCGATCAAGCCGCTTCTTGGCCGCCTCACCTTCCAGATTGCCCGTTCGGCACGCCGCGCCGCCGCGCTTCTTCGCCCGGCGCATCGTGTCGGATGCTTCAGACATCGGATGCGTCTCGGCATAGTCGCCGCACGCTTTGCGGACACGATCAACGCGCGCCGCTGCCCGGTCCCGGGATTCTGATTTCATGCTCATGAGCGGTGTTCCTGTTCGTGGTCGCAAGTGCGGACCGGTGCCAAGGTGCCCCGGGCTACCGGCGCAGTAGTCAGAACGTCATGCCGGGCGGTGTCGGCGCGCCTACATCCGGCACGTCGGGCACGGCCGCCGCCTGCTCATCGCGGGCATGCTGATGCGCGCCCTTGATGCCTTCAGCCGCCGCCTCGACGCCAAGGCGCTCGCGTTCGATGCGAGATTTCTCGGCTTCGGTCGCCAGTTTTACCTGCGCGCTGCGCTGATCGGATTCGGCGCGCATCTTTGCCTCGACCAGCCGCAGTTCGGAATCCCGCGCCTGCTGCGCGATCTTGGCTTGGCCCTCGGCAATCTTGGCCTGCGCCAGTTCGGCCTCTGGATTGGTCGTCGGTGCCTGCGCATGGTTGAAGAATTCGGCCGGATTGCTGAACCCGAGCAGCCGCAGAATGTGGCCGTCCACCGCCTCAGCGTCATACATCCCCGGGTCGCCCTGCTGCAGCATTTTCAGGGCTTGCGCTTTGAGCAGCCGATGCGTGCGGGTGGGAGAGTTCGGATCGGACACCGGCGCCAGTTCGAACGCGTCCAGCGCCTGGATGAACGTTTCTTTGTCCCACTGATAGATCCCGCGCCGGCCGTCACGCCAGAATGCCTCCGGGTCTTCCCGCAGCAGGTCGACGAGAAGCTGAAATTCCTTCGCCTGCGCGGCGTGCATCCGCTTGTGGACCGCCGACATCGGTTTGCTGGCCTGCTCGACGATCGCCAGCATGGTGCCAACCGGCACCGGCGCCCGACCATCGCCCACCGGCATTTCCGCCGAGCCGGCCATCGCCTTCGCGTCGTTCCGCAGCGCATCGATGAGCTGCATCATGACCGGCGACGGCCCCTTGTAGGGCAGCTCCATCACGCTTTCGCGGATCGGGCGTCCATTCGTGTTGACCTTGCGGCCACCGCCTGGCGGCACGCGCAACTCGTTCGTGTCCTGCCGCGCGCCGGCGTCCGAAATCAGGAAGCCGGGGAAGTTCGAGAACATCCCTGCGTCGATCAGGATCCGCATCGCGGCCGTCAGAGCCTTGGAGGTATTGCCGAGAAGGTGCAGCAGGCCAAGGCCGTAAAACGAAATCGCGTCGATAAACGGGTAGCGGACATACATCTCGCGGGCCCGGAACAACTCGTCGCCTTCGCGCCAGTTGCGCCGGACCTCGAGCACCGTCCGGCTGTCCTTATCGATGGTGATCTTGTAGGGGAGCGGCAGTCCGTCCGGGCCTTCGCCTAAATCCCATTCGGTCAGAACTTCGTAGATCGTGTGGTTCTGGTCGTTCGGCTGCTGACTGATTGCGTCGATACCAGAAATTTCGGCCTGGGCCTGCTCGACGGGTCGCGCCTGTTGCATCGGTGCGCCAAGCGCCACGTCCCGATATGCGCCCACCAACTGCATGCGCCGCACATCTGAACGCCGCATCTGGATGACATGCGTGATACGGTGCGCATTCGCCAAATCGGTCGTGCCGGCATTCACGATCAGATCCTTGGCGTCGACGCTTTCGGAGAGCGGCCGCTGCCGGATCGGGCACCGATATACCTTCTTGAAGCCGGAGCCGCAGAACACCGCATAGAACAGCATCCGGTCGGTGTCAGGATAATATTCCGAGCACACCCGCGTCAGATAGGTGTTCATGTCCTTCTGCAGCGCGTCCGCCAACTCGTCGCGCCCGGGTCCGGAACCCGTGCTTTCATCCACTACGCGCACCGGGCCATCCGCCGGCAGAAGTTCGCCCCGCGCCGTCGACTGCGCCCGGAGCACTTCGTCGAGGAGCAGCGGCGCGACCACCGTGCTCATGCCTTCCAGCGGTGCCGTGCTGGCCCCGGCATCGCCGCGGCTTTCCTGCATGCGCAGGCCAAGAAGCCGCAGCCCTTCGGTGAATTCGTCGATCCAGCCGGCCCGGGACTGCTCGTCCGCCTCGATATCCGAGACGAGCTGTGTCGCCATGCCGGCGAGAACGAAATCATCGATCGTCTCGGCCAAGTTCTCATCGAACGTCGATGCCGGTTCATCATCGGACACGGCGCCGGGCGGCACGATGTTGATCGCCGTCATGCCATCGGGGGCCACGAGCGACAACGTGCCGTTGCGCTTCATGCTGACGTTGACGTTCTCAGCCGTGCCGGCAACCTGCGCAAGCGGCGCGAGGCCCGACACGGGCGCGGTAGATTGCGACATGCGTGGTCCTCAGTGCAGGTTGCGGGGCGTAGTCGGCCGGATCAGGCGTCGTAAAGCGGAAGGGGCTTCGGCCGGTGCATCATGATTTCGGCCTCGGCTTCCTTGAATTCGTCTTTCTTGAGCACGAATCCGGTGTCACGCAGGTAGCGGATCGCCATCGAGGTTGCGTCCACCAGATCGTCATGGGCGCCGCGGGGGAAGTTCGCGACCTGATTGATCACTTCGTCCGCCCACTTGCGCCAGTTCAGATTGCCGTATTCGTCCGTCGTGACCGGCGCGAAAACCAGCCCCTCGGCGAAAATGTGCTGGATCGACAAAAGCCGGGCCGTCTTGTCGCCGTAGCGGCTGGGATCAAACATCGTGATCCCGAATTTCCACTTGCCGGCCATCCGGCGGATTTCACTTTGCGCGACGTGGCCGTTCGCCTTGTCTTCGATCAACAGAACGTCGACGCGCAGTTTTCGGCAGGACTGGATCACATCCTGGCAGATTTCATGCAGCGCGGCCCGGCGCTGCCATGCGTGCAGGAGTAGCAGCAGTGGCGTGTCGGTGTCCGGATCTCGCCAGACGCCCCAGACCGTCATCGCGTAGTAGTCGTTCTGCTCGCGCTCCTTCACGGCCGTATCGAGGCTCGCCAGCACAAATTCGAAAGGCGGACTTTCCCGCGGCTCCCATTCGCGCCACCATTCCCGCAGGATAATGCCGCCACCCCGCGGCGTCGGCGCTTGCTGAAGCTGCGCGGCGACCGCATACGGCCCCATGCGCTCGAGGTCGCGGGTCGCGGCTTCCGGAAACCGCTCCGGCCAAAGAAGCTCGCCTTCCCGGCTGCGCCAGTCCGAAAAGCCGATCGATGTTTCGCAATGCCGATCTGGGTCATACCGCATCGGCAGCATAAGATGATCGTATTCGGCCCAGAAGTTGATCAGCGTGCCGGTCGCGTCTTCCTCGTGCGTGCGCTGCTGGACGTTGACAATCCGCGACTTCGACGGGTTGTTGAGGCGCGTCGGCATCACCTCGGTGAGCCAGAGGTTCGTGCTGTCGCGAACCGCCTTGGATTCGGCCTCTTTCGGGTTATTGGCATCATCGATCAGGACGCAGTTGTGGACGAGAATTCCGTTGGCGAAGAAGCATCGGGTGTGCTCGACTTCGATGTCGAAAACGTCTTCGTCGCGATAAACTCGCTCAACCACGGAAACAATATCCGCTTCGGTTTCGATCGCTCGCCCGCATGGAGGGCCCGACGGCACGCATCGGAACAAGCCCTGGATCGGGCGACCGGTTTCCCGCAATGATTGCACGTATTGGTCACGGCATTCTCGCACCGTCGCACCCAAGCCTGGCGCCGACATTCCGGCGAGCACACCAACCGGGAGCGAGGTAAATTGGAAATGTTCTTCGAGCAAACCGAACAGACGCGAAGATCGTCCCCCCGCAGCGTTGCGGTCAGTTTGCCAAGGCATCCCATACCGCAAACCATTCGGTCGATGCGACCGTGGCGATATGCCTTCCGAACCTCCGCTTGGTGCCTCACCGCAGATTGGCCGCACTGCGCGCAGGAGAACCTCACCCACAGTGAGGGCCGACGCCTCGGTCCAGCCTTGGCTAGTGTAGAATCGATGGTTTCCAGTGCATTCAACCACGCGGCCAGATTGAGTTCGTATTCGCCAGATGGGCCGAACTCCGCGCCAAGCCACTGCGCGTATTCGTTGAAAACAGGCGGACTTTTTCTCTGCGTCATAAGACAAAACATAGCATGGCGAAGCGCTTTCTACTATGTTTTTCAGCGTTCTAGGCCCGTTTGAGGTCTCAATTATCGTCGACCCCACCAAGCAATCTCCGCGTTCTCCGGTGACGGTCCCACCAACAGAGGTTGCAAACTTCCAGCCCGTGTGATTGGTCTGGATCTTGGTAACGCCAGTCTTTTCGAGCCGCACCCGGTCGCCCCATAGCGATTGGTAGAGCGGGCTCATCATCAGCCGGGCGCATCGCTCGTTGTCGCGCTCGGTCAGGTAGACCGCATAGGCCGCCGTCAGAAACCGGCAGGACGGCCAGTTGTAGGGACCCCAAACCCAAGCCGGGAAAAACACATTCGTGATCAGCGATTTCGAGAAGCCGGGCGGCACATTGATGATCAGCCGCTTGATGTCGCCGTCCGCGACGGCCTCGAGGTGATCGCAGATGACTTCGAGAACGCGGCCTTCGGTCATCGGTATCGCCGGCTCGACGACATGCCACATCAGCCGGACGAAGTCGATCAGGGAACGCTCGGCAAGCAGTTTTTGCGCGGCCATCAGGCCCGTGACGGGCACAAGTTGCGCACGGGCTGGGATGGTATCTGGCATGTCAGGAGATCGATCCGGAATGCGCGGCGCTGACTGCGGACGCGAGTATCTGAATCTTACCCCTTGTAATCACGAATCGCGCCGAGTGTCAAGCGACCGCTGCCGGCGCGTCCCGGCCAGCATCTCGAGACCCACAATCACCAGCGCCTCGGCTTCCGCGCAAGCCCGGCCACCCTCACCGCCGCAAAACCGCGCCGCCAGCTTGCGCAGGCTGTGGCCGTCGCATAGCGCCGCGCGCAGGATCGCGCCGCGCCATTGGCCAACACGCTCATACGCAACGCGCAGGCGGGTGATGGCGTCAATGGTGCGTTCCGCTGGCTCGGGGCCGCTCCCGCCTGGCATTTGCTGCCATTTCGGAGTGTCGAGCGTGGCCCCGGATGCGAGGGCATGGTCGCGCCACCACTGCTCAGCCACCTCGAATTCTGCGCCGGTGATGCGGCCGGCCGTGAGCAAACGCCGATGGATGTATTGCCGCGCGGCGCGGCGCCCTTCGGTTTTTTGCTCGATGATGTCGATGTCCGCATGCTCGGCGAGCCAGAGACCCCGCCGGATTTTCCCGAGATGAGTGGCGTCCTGATCGGAAGCGCGGCGGCCGCGCGGGCCGAGGTCCGAAAGCGGAGCGACGGGCGCTGATCGTGAGCGTGCCCCGGCCATCACTGGATGGTCTCCGGCTGGGACGTCGGCTCAGGCGCCGGCGCCGGGGGCGCGAGATACGCGACCACGCCGTTCGCCATCGCCAGCATCCCGGCAGCGGGCATCGTCAGGCGCCCGACTACCGCGCGCACCGGCTGACCGTCACCGTCCGGGCTGTTGTCGTGGATCAGGCGCGTCAGGGTGATGGTCGCAAGACCGTTCTGAACCGAAACGAACGCCCCATCGTCGGCGAAAGTTTCCGGCGCGGCGAGGTTTTCGCGGAAGGGAGGGATGGTCATGGGCGCGGCTCCTGATTTGGGGTGCGGGCGACGGTGTGTTGGATTTTCCGGCGTCTCGGATGGCTTGCGTTTGCGGCGACTCATCCCTCCCACCGCGCGGCTGCGGCGATTTGTTCCCATGCGCTTTGGGCGCAGCGGGGGAGTTCTTTCCACGGGGTTGGAGGTCCGACGAGGGGCATCATCCTCACTTCCACGGCTTTCTCAAACGCCCGCTGCCCCGGCGACTTCGGCATCTCGATCCGGGCGCCGAGGTAGATGGCGAGGCGAGCATTATCCACACAGTCGCTGCAAAGAAGCTTGCACCGACAAATCTTCCCAGCCATCGGCTCGACCATCGCCTCAAGGTCGGGGGGGAGTTCGGTCATCGCGTGGTCCTTTCGTGGGGGTGTTGTGGGCGCATAGCTCGTCGAGCAGCCATGCACGGATTTTCATTGCTTTGCACGTAAAAACCGTGCATGTATTGGTTATCGAAACGGCGCAGGGCGCCAAGTAACGGAGACGGAAAATGGCAAACGAAAAGGCACTTACGGCAATCGCTGCGGACCTGGACCTTTGCGATCTCGGGTTGGTTTTGACTACGGGAAGCCGGCGCCGGACATTCGCCTCTCACCGCAAAGCTTGCTTTGACGCACTGAAGGCAATGAATGCGGCGGAAGGTCTCGACCAAATTAGCGACGACGATCTGCTGGCCGAATTGCTCTCTTAACCCACCAAAGCAAGGAGACAGACGATGACCGCACCAATCAAAAAAATTCAGGCAATTCTCGAAAGCATCGATCTGCCGCGTCGTGAAATCAAATGCTACGGCAGCCAGATCATGATCACTTGCGCTGGTCGGCAAAGCGCGGAAAAATGGGCCGCGCTGGTTGCCAAATTCGCCCGCGTTCGGAACGTGTTTGAGACGGTGGACGAAGTCCGCACAAACGGCGGCGCAATCAACTACGTCCCGGTGTGGCGTGTGGCGGGGGTGATCGCATGACCCTCCCCGAAACCCTCCGCCTGATCGGCTGGTCCGTCCGCGAATTTGCGCGGCGGATCGGCAAGCCCGAGGACACCGTGCGGGCATGGGTGCGGCGCGACAATGCGCCGGCCTGGGCCGGGGTAGTCGTCACGCGGAAAACCGGCCAACCGGCCTCTGGCGACGCCCTGAGACGCGCGCCCCGCGCTATTCATCGTCGCCCCCGTCATGCTCAATCGTGATCGGCTCAGGTTCGTGGGGGAGCCGAATTCCCATCTTGCGGTAGAGCGCCACGAGGACGCGGAGCTCGTCGGTGTCGAGCTTGTCCGCCGCCAGCACCATGACGTTGACCGTCGCCGGGTCGGTCGGGTTGCCGTTGCGGTCGAGCTGCTGCACGTCGGTCTGGATGCGGTCGCCGTAAACGCGCCGGAATAGCTTCTGGACCAGCCATTTCCGCGCATCGACGCGAATGCGCTTATCCATCGCCTCGACACTGTCGGTCGATGGCCGATCCGCCAATTCGAGCATCTCGTCGACAAGCCGCTCGGCGCGGGCCTCACGGGCTTTCGCGTAGGCTTGGGCAAAAGCTGGGCGCTCGTCGTCGGCCCAACAGCACACGGTCGAGATGTTCGGCATGCGCGGGTCGGAGCAGATCGAGGTCAGCGTTTCGCCGGCAGCCAGTCGGGCGCAAATTTCGGCTTCGACTTCAGGCCCGTGAATCCGCGGGCGGCCGAGTGTGCGTCCATTGGCGGCAGCGACGGGGTTTTTACCTCGTTTTGCTTTCGGGGCCGGCTTGGGTGTTTTCGCGCGCGCGGCCATCAGGCGGACTCATGGGTGGTTGCGGCGAGCGGGCGCCAGGATGCGCCTGAGCTGGTTTCAAGCCAGCACCGGGGCAACCGGGCGGCTCTGAGGGCGTCCTGAGACGCGCGCGCACCGGCTATCGTCGTGTGTGGTGACGTCATCCTCAATTCCCACACTCGCATTGGCTTCGCGTCCTGCGGCACCCGTGGCACCAGTTGGCGACCATCCGCAGCCCGCGAAGCTCAGCGCGCTGC
>NZ_NCAS01000051.1:0-13025 GCF_002255515.1 Acidiphilium sp. 20-67-58
CCATCGCCACACGATATGACAAAACCGCACGAAATTTCCTCGCTGGTATTTGCCTTGTCCTCGCCGTCACATCTTGGATCAGTTGAGTCCAGAGCCTAGCGTATTGATAAACAGAGGATCATAGCATCGGCACGGAACAACCGAGCAGCCTGACAGGATAACCGGCAGATTCACCGTCAGGAACGCTTGTACTCGGATGGCGTAAGCCAGCCTGCCGGGCGACCCTCGTACCGTAACGTCAGAACGGCACGATATCGTCGAGAATCTGCTGACCGTAGCGAGGCGATTGCTGTCCGCTCACAATGCCGCGGCCGCCATAGGAAATCCGTGCTTCGGCCAGCTGATTGGACTGAATGGTGTTGCTGCTCGAAATATCCTGCGGCCGGCAAATGCCGGAGACGGTCAGGACTCGCAATTCATGATTGACCCGCATTTCCTGCTTCGCCATCACCACGAAATTTCCATCCGGCAAGACTTGGGTGATCTCTCCAGCGAGGGAGAGCGAAACCGCCTCGTTGCGCTGGATCTGACCGGTGCCGGTCGAATTGCCGGCACCCGACACCGACACCAGGCTGGATGGGCTGACTGCCTTGCCGATCACGCGCGGTATCAGGCTCTCCAGACCGAACAGGTTCGGCACGCCAAGGGATTCCGAGCCGGTGCGACCGAGCGTCGTCTGGTCTTTGACATTGGCATTGTCATTGATGTTGATCAGAATGGTGATGATATCGCCGACCTGTGAAGCCCGCTGATCCTTGAAGAATGCGCGCGCCCCCCGGCGCCAGAGGCTGTTGGGCTCGGTCGGCACCTTTCTGAGCGGCGGCATCGGCATGCTCACGGGGCGCCAGGATGGCTCCTTGGTCGGATTGACAATGGGCGACATCGGCGGCGGCCGACCGACATAGGCAAGGTTGGAAAATGCGCCACAGCCCTGCAAGAGCGAGACAACGGCAAAAGCGGAGATCCTCAGCCCGCGGCTGCGCTGTTTCGACAGGAACACAAGGAAACGCTCAGCCATTCTGGCCAACCATGCGGCTGTAATACGGCACCGTCCCATTCTGTGGCGTGGGGTGGCTGCCGGGGATGACATGGGCATGATTCTGCCCATCGACCACGGCCTGCACCACCTCGCGCGAACTCGGGTTGAGAACCGGGATCACAGCACCTTCCGGGCCAGAGGCCAGCGCCACACCCTCGGCCGTCACTTCAAGACCGGGTGTCTCCACCGCGAGGCTGACCGTCGCGCCGCGGGTGACCATCATGACCCGTGCCATGGTTTGCCGGCTGAGTGGCGTGCCCGCAGCAAGGCGGCGGCTGATCTGCATGCCAAGCACGTCGGCCGCGCTGGTCAGGATGCCCTGCGGCAACGCTGCCCTGGCGACCCATGCCATCTTGACGTCATTAATGGTGACGACATCGCCGGGTTGCAGGGTGCGGCGGGCGACGATCACCCGCTCGGCAGGTGCCGCGATGCCGGTAATATCGAAGCTTTCGGGCTTCATGCCGGTGGCGCTGATCAGGAGGGAGGCGGCGAACTGCCCGTTGACCTGATCATAGCGAATATTGTTGACCACGATGTCCGGCAGCGCGCCGGGTGGAATCATCGGCAGGCGATCCGAGCCCAGCTGAACCACGAAATGGTCGGGTGCGCCTGCGCCGAGCAGGGCGGGCCGCAATACGTGCGTGATCGCCGCCGCCCTGACCGGCACGCCCGGACGCTCGATGACGACGACATTGTCCGGCCCGCTGCCTGTCCAGCCGACGCCGTAGGCACGGGCAATGGCCGAGAGCTGCGCTGCGCCCACATTGATCCGTTGCCCCGGCGCAGGGGCCGGCCCCAGGACATCGTCCGCTTTCGGCCCCGCATCGCTGAACAGATCCTGAAGCTGGACCACGGAACGGTTGATCGTGACGATCCCGCGCGGCGCCGGCGCCGCGACCGCGACACCGGCGGCAAGGCCGATCATGGCGGTCAGAACCGCAATCGTGCGTCCGGTTGATCGGGGCATGTCGCAATCCTCAGAGTTGCGTCAGGGTCTGCAGCATCTGGTTGGTTGCGGTGACGACCTGACTGTTCATGTCATAGGCGCGCTGGGCCGTGATGAGATCGGTCACTTCACTGACGACATTGACATTCGAGTTCTCGACAAAGCCCTGCATCACAGTTCCGAAACCGGGGGCGCTGGCCGCGCCGGTCACCGGATTGCCGGAAGCGGCGGTCTGGAGGAAAAGGTTCCCGCCCTGCGCGGCAAGGCCGGCATCGTTCGGGAAGACCGCGAGTTGCAACTGACCGACCGTTTGCGGTGCGGTCTGCCCGGGCAGCGAAACCTGAACCTGGCCGGACGCATTGATCGTGACATTCGTGGCGTTTGTCGGCACCTGAATGCCAGGCTGGACGATATACCCATCCGCAGTCACGATCGTCCCATTCGGCGAGAGTCCGAACGTGCCGTCGCGCGTGTAGGCGAGCTGGCCGGACGGCAGGGTCACCTGGAACCATCCGTTGCCCGAAATCGCCATGTCGAGCGTGTTGTTCGTCTGCTGGAGATTGCCCTGCTGATCGATCCGGTAGATCGCAGCGGTCTTCACGCCGAGGCCGATCTGCGTGCCGGACGGAACGATCGTCCCCGCATCCGAACTGTTCGATCCCGCGCGCCGCAGATCCTGGTAGAGCAGATCCTGGAAGGCAACGCGCTGGGCCTTGTAGCCCGTGGTCGTCATGTTCGCGATGTTATTGGAAATGACTTCCACATTGGTCTGCTGGGCCTGCATGCCGGTGGCAGCGATATCGAGTGCGCGCATTCTTGCTTTCCTGTCAGGACAGTGGCGTCAGCTGGTGGTGCCGCCGAGGATCTGGGAGATGGCAGACTGACTGCGGCTCTTCTCGGAGGTCAGGAACTGGGCGAGCATCTCGTAGTTCCGGCTGGCCTGGATCATGTTGGTGATTTCCGTGACCGGCTGGACATTCGATTCCTCTACCGCCCCCTGCACGATCTGCGGGTTGGGTGAGGGAATGGGCGGAGCCGCCGCCTGGAAGAGGTTTGCGCCCTGGGCAGTCAGGGTTTGCGGATACGCAACCGTCACGACGCCGATCTGCCCGATAATGCCTTGCTGGGTGCTGACCGTCCCATCGGCCGCGATGGTTAGCGCGCCGCTCTGCGGCGGCACCGTGATGGGCTGAGCGTTCGTGCTGAGAAGACTGTAGCCATCGGCATTGGCGATCGTGCCATCCGGCATCAGGTTGAACTGCCCGTCCCGCGTCAGGCGTGGGCCGTTCGGGGTCTGGACGGTGAAATAGCCGCCGGCCGGCAGTGCGAGATCAAGGGGATTGCCGGTGTTGCGGATGGTTCCGGGCTGCGCGTCGCGCCAGGTTCCGTTGGACTGGGTATAGGCCTGGGTGGACCCGCCGGGAGGTGCAGTGACGCCGCGCATGTGATCGAGCCAGGATGTCGATGTGAGATGCAGCGACTGGTAGCCGGGCGTGGACGCGTTGGCGATGTTGTTTGCGATCACATCGACATCGCGGGATGCCGTCAGCATGCGCGAAAGAATGATCGTGCTGGTATTCTGCATCCTGTCCTGTCACCCTTTTGGGACGTCGCACCGGAACGTGCAGCGGAACAATGGCGGTTAAAGCTTAATGATCGGCTAAGCCGGTGAATAAATTCGCCCCGGCGCCTTCGCGATACCGGGATTGACGCCGCTGCAGAAAAGAACAAAATAAGAACAAAGGATAGGTTCATGACCAGTGCGGCGCTCTTTTCCGGTCTGCAATCCCCGGATATCCGGCCGGGGAGCGTGCATGAAATCGCCGGCGATCAATCCATCGTGAGCTTCGCGGCCCTGCTGCTTGGCCGCACGCGAGGCGCGCCGGTCTGCTGGGTCGGCACCTCGGTCGATCTCTACCCGCCCGGGCTTGCGGGGCTGGCGCTCGATCCTGGCCGGCTCGTGCTGGCCGAGGCAGAGCGGGAGGATGATCGGCTGGCGCTGCTCGAGACCGCCCTGGCCGGTGGCCTGCACGCAGCCGGGCAAGTGGCGCGGGTCTCCCGCCTCGCGGTGCGGCGCATCGCGCTCGCGGCACGGCGGGGGCAAGCTCTCGGGCTGGTGCTGAATATGGGAAAGGCGAGTGATTCAAATGCGTTCGCAACGAGATGGCGGATTGGCGCACAACCTTCGGGGCCAGATGGCACGCGGCGATGGCGGGCCGAGCTGCTGCGTGCGCGCGGCACGCCGCCGGGCACCTTCGGCCTAGAGTTGAACCATGACGGGACGACGCATGCTTTCGATCTGGCTGGCGGCGGGAGTGCCCGTCAGCAGCCTCTCAGACGCGCCGGCTAATCTGGCCCTTGAGCGGCTCGCCCTGCGCTGCCAGGGCTTTACGCCGCTGGTGGCCCCGGACCCGCCGGATGGTGTTCTGCTCGATATCACTGGCTGCGCCCATCTGTTTGGCGGCGAGGCCCAGCTATGCGCACGGATTAGCGCCATGCTGCCCGGCGCCCGGATCGCGGTCGGCGCCACCGCGGCGGCGGCGCGGGCGCTGGCGCGGCACGGCGTGGCGGCGGGCGGCGGGCTCGATGAGCTGCCGGTGACGGCGCTCGGGCTGGAAGCGACGGTAACGCAGCTTCTGCACCGGCTCGGCATCAGGCGGATCGGCGCGCTGGCGCGCCTCTCGCGCGGCGAGATCCGGGCGGGTTTCGGCGAAGACCTTCTGCTCAGGCTCGACCGACTGCACGGACGGGCGGCCGAGCCGCTGCATTTCCTGCCACCGCCGACCGCATGGCGCGAAGCGGAATCCCATCACGACCCGTTGCTGACGGCAGAACAACTCAGCGCCGCACTCGCACGCCTCGTCATCCGGCTTTGCGACAGGCTGGAGGCGGCGGAATGCGGGCTGATGTCACTGCGTGTCAGGTTCCGGCGGGTCGATGCGCGGGTGATCGAAGAGACGATCGGCTTCGCCGCTCCCGCGCGTGATGCGCCGCATATCTGCCGGCTGCTGGCCGAACTGCTGAACCGGGTCGATCCGGGGTTCGGCGTGGAAGACCTGGAGATCGAGGGGGAGGTGGCGTCGCTGCTGGCCAGCCAGCCGGAGTTGGGCGGCGCTTTGCGGCCGGATCACGCCCGCACTTTCGACCTGATGGCCGGCCGGGCCCGACTGTCGCGGCTGGCACCGGTGGCGAGCCATGTACCGGAACGCGCGATGCGCCGGATTCCGGTGACGGAACCGCCGCCAGGCTGGCCGCCCGCCTCGCATCCGCGGCCGGTCAGGCTGTTCGTCCGACCCGAGCGGATCGAAGTGATCGCGCCGGTGCCCGACGATCCGCCGCGGCTGATGCGATGGCGCGGAGCGAGCCATCGCATCGTCCGCGCCACCGGGCCGGAGCGGATCGCGCGGGAGTGGTGGCGCCACGAGCCGGCCGAAGGCGCCGGTCGCACCGAGGCGGAAATGCTGCGCGACTATTACGCGATCGAGGATGAGGCGGGGTGCCGCTTCTGGGTGTTCCGCACCGGGCTGCATGGCGGAGTGCAACCGCCGCGATGGTTTATCCACGGGGTGTTCTGATGCCTGCCTATGCCGAACTCGCCGCCGCCAGCGCGTTCAGCTTCCTCGAAGGCGCGTCGCACCCGCAGGAGCTGGTCGACCAGGCGCTTTATCTCGGCCATGCGGCGCTTGGCATCGCGGACCGGAACACGGTCGCCGGCGTCGTGCGGGCTCATGTCGCGGCGAAGCGGGGCGGGCTGCGGCTGCTGGCCGGCAGCCGGCTGGGCTTCGAGGATGGCCCGGACGTCATCGCCTATCCGCGCGACCGCGAGGGCTGGGGGCGGCTCTGCCGGCTGCTCAGCATCGGCAAGGGGCGGGCGGCGAAGGGCGGCTGCCGGCTTCGCCTCGATGATCTGGAGGACCATGCGCCCGGGATGGCGCTGATCGTGATGCCACCGCCCTGGCCCGACGAAGCCTTCGCCGCCAGCCTCGACCGCATTGCCGGCTTCTCCGCCCCAGTCTGGATCGGGGCGGCGCGCCGCTATGCGCCGGACGACGCCGCGCGGCTGGAGGCGCTCGCCGCCCTGGCCGGACGGCGGCGGCGGCTGGTGGCGGTGAACGACGTTCTGTATCACGCACCCTCGCGCCGGCCGTTGCAGGACGTGCTGCGCTGCATCCGCCATGGCTGCACGATCGCCGGAGCCGGCCTGCGCCTCGAGCCGCATGGCGAGCGGCACCTCAAGCCGGCCACCGAGATGGCGCGGCTGTTCCGCGGCCATGAGGCGGCGATCGCGGCACAGGCGGAGATTCTGGATGCGGTCGGCTTCGCGCTCGGCGATATACGCTATGAATACCCCGACGAGCCAGTACCGCCCGGCAAAACACCCGATGCGCATCTCGCCGACCTCGCCTGGGCGGGGGCGGCGATCCGCTATCCCGGCGGCGTTCCGGCGGCCATCGCGGCGACGATCCGCCGCGAACTCGAGCTGATCGCGCAGCTCGGTTACGCGCGCTATTTCCTGACGGTGAACGATATCGTCGATTTTGCCCGGCGGGAGGGAATTCTCTGCCAGGGGCGCGGGTCGGCGGCGAATTCGGCGGTCTGCTACGCGCTCGGCATCACCGCGGTCAATCCCGCCGAGATCGACCTGCTGTTCGAGCGCTTCGTCTCGGCCGAGCGGGGCGAGCCGCCGGATATCGACGTCGATTTCGAGCATGAGCGGCGCGAGGAGGTCATTCAGTATATTTATAGCCGTTACGGTCGCGCGCGGGCGGCGATCGCGGCGGCGGTGATCCACTACCGGCCACGCAGCGCGATCCGCGATGTCGGCAAGGCGCTCGGCCTCGAAGCGACGACGATCGAGACGCTGGCGGCGCAGAGCTGGAATCCGGGCGATGCGCTGTGGTCCGAAGCCAGGCTGCGCGAGGCCGGGCTCGATCCCGACGCGCCAGACCTGCGGCGCGCCATCGGCCTCGCGCGCGAACTGGTCGACCTGCCGCGGCACCTGTCCCAGCATGTCGGCGGATTCGTGCTGACGCGCACCCGGCTCGACGAGATCGTGCCGGTCGGCCCGGCCGCCATGGCGGGGCGCAGCTTCATCGAATGGGACAAGGACGATATCGACGCGCTGGGGCTGATGAAGGTCGACGTGCTGGCGCTGGGCATGCTCACCTGCATCCGCAAATGCTTTGCCCTGCTGGGAATCGCCGATCTGGCGGACGTACCGCGCGAGGATCCGCGCGTTTACGACATGCTGTGCCGGGGGGATGCGCTCGGCGTGTTCCAGGTGGAAAGCCGGGCGCAGATGAACATGCTGCCGCGGCTGCGGCCGCGCATCTTCTATGACCTGGTGATCGAGGTCGCGATCGTCCGGCCAGGGCCGATCCAGGGGGATATGGTGCACCCGTATCTGCGACGGCGGAACGGTCTGGAAACGCCGGACATGCCCTCGCCCGCCCTGCGCGCCGTCCTTGGCAAGACACTCGGCGTGCCGCTGTTCCAGGAGCAGGCGATGCGGATCGCCATCGAAGCGGCCGGCTTCACGCCCGGCGAGGCCAACGAGTTGCGCCGCGCCATGGCAACCTTCCGCAACGCCGGCACGATCGAACGGTTCTTCACCCGGCTTGTCGAGGGCATGGTCGCGCGCGGCCATGAGCGCGATTTCGCGGAACGCTGCTTCCGCCAGATCGAGGGCTTCGGCACCTACGGGTTTCCCGAAAGCCATGCCGCGAGCTTCGCCCATCTGGTCTATGTCTCGGCCTGGCTGAAATGCCACCACCCGGCGGAATTCGCCGCCGCCCTGCTGAACTCACAGCCGATGGGGTTCTACCAGCCGGCGCAGATCGTGCGCGATGCGCGCGAGCACGGCATTGCCGTCCACGCCGCCGATGTGGCGGTGAGTTCGTGGGACTGCACGGTGGAAAACGGGGCGCTGCGGCTCGGCCTGCGGATGATCAGGGGGTTCAGGGCCGATTGGGCCGTGCGGATCGACGCCCTGCGGACTGGGGGCCGACTCGACCTGCCCAGGCTCGCATCGCTGCCGAAAGCCGCCCTCGAAGCGCTGGCAGAGGCCGGCGCCCTGCGGTCTCTCGGCATGGACCGGCGCACCGCGCTCTGGCAGGCCAGCCTTGTCGATCATGCGCCCCCGTTCCCGATCGGGCCGCTTTCTTCCCCTGCCGCTACCCCCGACCTGCCCCGGATGCAGCCTGGCGAGCACGTGGCCGCCGACTATCGCGCCACCGGCCTGTCGCTGCGCGCGCACCCGCTGGCCTTGCTGCGAAGCCATCCCCGGCTGCGCGGCACCATCACCTGCAAGGCGATGGACGACAACATTCCGGACGGTGGCCAAGTCCGCCTTGCCGGCCTGGTCACGGTGCGCCAGCGCCCCGGCAGCGCCAAGGGGACAGTCTTCATCACCATCGAGGATGAAACCGGCATCGCCAACCTGATCGTCTGGCCCGCCCGTGTCGAGGCGCTGCGACAGGAGATCGTCGGTGCCCGGCTGCTCGGCGTGCAGGGCCAGGTGCAGCGCGGCGTCGAGCGAGATATCACGATGGTGCATGTCCTGGTCGATACACTTGCCGATTTGTCAACACTGCTGGACCGGCTCGACTCGCCGGATATGGCAGGCAAGGCGGGCGCACAAGGAAAATCGAGGCAGCAACGGCGGACAGCACCACGAAGCCGTGATTTTCACTGATGCCCAAACGGAACATAACCATCCATTAATATTCATCCAAGATAATCTCCTCTGAGGATCAGAGGACAATCTATGGCCAAGCCACCGACAGCCGCAAAAAATGCAGCCGACGAAACCTTGCCCGAAACCGAGGGCGAGGCGGCTCCGGCAAAGCCGTCACGGCGCAAGCTGATCTTCATCGGCGGTGCGGTTGCCGCGCTTCTGCTCCTGGTCGGCGGCCTGTGGATCACCGGCATCCTGCCGCGCATGCTCGGGGAGAAACCACCGCAGAAAATGACTGGGCCGGTCTATGTCAAAATCCCGGAAATCGTAGCGAATCTCGACGTCCCCGGTGGCCAGGATTCATACGTCAAACTTGAGGCCACCATCGAACTCGCGGATGCAAAATCGGCAAAAATCGCGACGGCAGACATGCCCCGCATCGTCGATGTGTTCCAGACCTATCTTCGTGCCATGCGTCCCGGCGAGCTTCGTGGCGCATCTGGCACCTACCGCCTGCGGGAAGCTCTGATCGATCGCATCGAGGTCGCGACCGCGCCGGCCGTGGTGAAGGATATCCTGTTCCAGGAACTGATCGTTCAATAATACCGATCTCTGCCCAGTGTCGAAGCAAAAATTGTTGAAATGGTGAAAAAATGCTGACCTATGTCCTGACTTACGGCGCCTGGGGATTTCAGAGCGTATTATTTGGGGTTCTGGTTTTCACACTGGTCTACGCCCGCCGTCTGGACAAATCCATTCTCCAGATGCGCGCAGATCGCCATGCGCTGCAGGAGTTGGTCGACCAGATCGGCACATCGGTGAGTTCAGCCATTTCCGCCACGGAACGCCTGAAGGAGCAGGCCAGCCAGAGTTTCACCGCACTGGAGGAAGCATGCCAGGCCGCCGCCGCCTCCACCACCCGCCTCGACGAACTGATCAGCCAGGCCAACATCGCCGCGGACACCCAGAAGCGCGCCGAAAGCAGGGAGGGCTTCGATATGGCTGATGCGACTTCCGCCGTGATCGACCTGAAACCTCAAGACGCAGTCGCGTCTCCGCGCGGGGTGCTGATGGCGAAGCCAAACCCCCTGCACCGTTCGCCCCAATCCCGGCGCCCCGCCAAGCTGCAAAGCAGAGCCGAGCGCGACCTTGCCCGGATGCTGCTTGATGCCACCTGACGAGTTTAAATCCCGCGGACTGCCTCGGCTTCTGCCGATCGTGACGTTCTGTCTGTGTGGAACCATTCTCTTTAAATCGGCAGGGCTCGTCGATGCGGCTTTCGCAGGCACCTCCACGTCCGGAAAGACGTCAGCAGGCCTTCAGCAGGCCCAGGCCAAGCCATCAGGAACAACGAGCGCGAGCTCTGCACCATCGGCATACGAGCCTGTGGCCAACTGGAAGGACAAGCCGCCGCCGCCGCCTCTCTGCAAGCCAGACCCTCTCGACCAAACCGGCGAGCGGAAGGTTTTGCTTCAACTCAAACAGCGGGCCGAGCAGCTTGATGAACGCGCCGCGGCACTGAATCGCCAGAAATCTGAGCTGGCTGTCGAAAAGGAAGCGATCGCCAAGCAAATCGCGGCTATCAAACCGCTGGCCCAGAAGCTTGAGCAGATCAGTACCGCGCAAAAGGCCGCGGATGAGAAGAAGTGGGCGGCTCTGGTTTCCACCTATGAAACGATGGATCCCCGGAGCGCTGCGCGGATTTTCGATGGGCTCGATCCCAAGATCGTCCTGAATGTTATCCAGCGCATGAGCAGCCGAAAATCAGCCCCCATTCTGGCTGCCATGAGTCCGCAAAAGGCGCAGATTGTGACCGAGAAGCTCGCCGGGATGTCGGCCATGACGCCCAAGCCTCAGCCCGTCGCTTCCCTCCTTCCCGATGGCGCACCATGACTCGCGCCCGCCTGCGTCGCACAAAAAAAAGAAAGCTCGGATATTTCGCCTGCATATCTCTCGCGCTCTGCGGAAGCATGCCGCACGCAAAGGGAAGTGATTCGTCATCATATTGGTTTCGTATCCTGGTACCGGATAACCTGGTCCCATCAAATATCGGGCAGTCGATTTTCAAGGAAGGCGACGATACATACCTGATACTTGCTGATAATTTTCCGATAAAAGCCTACGCGCTAAGAAAAATAACCGGAAACCAAAAAGCATCGGTCATTCATCTTCAAAATTCCACGGTTCTCAAGATACCCACGCCTCCGGGGCAATCGTTGTCGACGCAGCCAGGCACCAGCTCGATTCACGTCAATCTGACACCGTTGGTACCGCAGAAAAACGTCAAGGTTTCTTTCGATAAAGGCTTTATAAATCTCTATTGTAGCGATGCCGGCCCTATCGTCACCATGGCTGATCCACAAACAGGAAGGCCGTTGCTCGTCGGTACTGTGACTGGTTCAACCGCACTGAGCGACGCGCCCAGCGGGCCGGGGTACAGTTTTTTGCCGACATCGCGCGGCATTGCCGTTATTGCAACATCGGATGAAGTTGCCCTGTCCCGTCAACCTGACGGGTTTAGCCTCGGTGCGCTGAAAGCCGGTGTCGGACTCCCGATCGGCAGCCCCCTTCTAGTCCCTCCCCTTACTGCGGCTGCAAGAACGCCCGACGGTCTCGACCTTCCACGTTACAATCTGATAGGTCTCCGTCAAAGACTCGGCTTGCAACGCATCGCTGTGACCCGGGCCCCTGCACTCGATAAACAGGAGCCGACATTCAAGCTCGTACGGGTCATGCTTGCACTCGATATGGGGCCCGAAGCCGCCGGCGCGCTTGACCGGCTTGCACAAACCCAACCCCTGGTCACGAAAGATCCTCAATGGAGTCTTCTCCACGCCGTTGCAGATATCATCTCCAACAAGCCAGATAGTGCTCTGAATTATCTTGAAAATATAAAAAGTAATACGAACATAACAAAAATACTGAGCGGAATTTCCCTTGCCCAAAAAGGAAAGTATACCGAATCGATAAGCGGAATTAAATCCGGTATAAATTATATATTATCACTACCGACACCAATACGAAATCATATTCTCCCAATCGTTGCGAAATCTCTGATCAAGACAAATAATTTTGATACATTTAAGCAATATATGAAATTTTTTCCGAATAATTCTATACTTAATTTTTATAAAGGTGAATATTATGAAAAAAGTGGAAACCTGAACAAAGCACTTTCCGTTTACGAAAATCTGCTTCATTCAAGAAATAATATGGCGTTTGGACTTGCGAATTCACGCAAAATATATCTGGAATATAAGACACATAAATTGAGTGCACATTCTGCAGCTAGCCAGCTATTACGCCACGTTTATGATTGGAGAGCGCCAAAGCACGAATTAAACCTGCGCATGAATATCTCAAAATTATATGCGAAAGCTCATGACTGGCCTTCCGCCATGTCAGAGCTTAAGCGTGATTTAGAATTATTCCCGGCAGACGCAGCGACGATCAATTCTCTTCGTGAAAAATTATTTTCAAAATTGCTTGAATCTGGACAGCTTTCAAAACTTGCCCCCCTAGGAGCAGTATCAATTCTTCAAAATAATATCGACCTCCTTCCCGACAGCAAAAATGAAATGAAGGCTGTTTCAGAATTAAATTCGGATCTGAAACAGCTTGGACTTTCAGACAATTTGTCCACACCGCTTCAATATCTCATTAATAAAAACAAAAATCCAAAAAATATATCAAAGCTTGGACTTATATTGGCAAATCAACAATATGATGACAATAATTTTACTTTAGCTAAGAAAACTATTGATCGTACGAACAGTTCATTTGCCGACGATGATGTCACTCGGAAAAGACAAGCCTTGTCTCAACTTATTACGGACAAGCTTGATCCGAGCACGACGAATCATCCCTCTACCAGCAAGAATAACCTGATTACCGCAGCACGGCACTCCCATGCGCAAAAAAATTGGGGACAGGAAGAAGATTCATTATCAAGATACGCTTCCAAATTTTTAAGAGGCAAATCTAAACTAAACAAGAAACAAGCAGAAATCATAAATCAGCTTGCGACAGCTGCATATAAAAATAATGACCAGAAAAAAATTGACAATCTACGACAACACTATCTCAAAAAAATGCCACTAGGTCCAGAAGCGGCACTATTCCAGATCATTACTAGCCAGCCCCTATCCAATAATTCGGACTTAGAAGATGCAATCAACAAAATAAGAGCCCTTGAAAATATATCAAAATAGATATAACTCAATCAAAATACTCATGCCCACTACTGCATTGGCCACAACTGACTAGCACTACTTTGGCGGAAATCTGATTTTTAGGGTTCCCATGGCACGGATTGGGTGATTCATGGGGAGCCAGCTTTGATGGAGGCTGGCGATGGACGA
>NZ_NCAS01000085.1:0-3158 GCF_002255515.1 Acidiphilium sp. 20-67-58
GCGAATTGGGGTTGGTTTCGACGCCTGCGGAATTCCTGCCGGTTCATGTGGCGCCGGAGCCGTCTGCTGCCGTGATGATTGCAGGGGCTGAAGATACGGACCCGGCGTCTGTGGTAACGCCGCGCAGCCAGGGCCGGATCGAGGTTCGCTTGGCGGGCGGTGCGCACGTGGTGATCGAGGGGATGGTGGCGCCTGCGGTGATATCCGCAACGCTGAAGGCACTGGGATGATCCCTGCTGGAGCGCGTGTGTGGATTGCCTTGGGCCATACGGACATGCGCCGCGGCATGCAGGGTCTGGCGCACCAGGTCGAGCAGGGGCTGAAGCGGGATCCGCACGGCGGGGATCTGTTTGTATTCCGCGGCAGGTCGGGCTCGCTGGTGAAGATCATCTGGCATGACGGTGTGGGGATGTCGCTGTATTCGAAGCGGCTGGAGAAGGGGTATTTCCCGTGGCCGTCGGCGAAGGATGGGGTGGTCTCGTTGACGAGTTCGCAGCTGGCCTGCCTGCTGGAGGGGATCGACTGGCGCAATCCGCGCTATTCGTGGCGCCCGGCGCGTGCGGGGTAGAGCCCTGGATTTTTATCGGCTGACGGGCATCTTGTGGCTTCAAATCATGGAGTTTCTGTGATTCTCTCGGGGGCGTGGAAACCTCCGGAACCACTCTTCCGAACGACGTCGAGGCGCTGAAAGCGCTGGTGCTTTCGATGACCCGCCGGGCCGATGAAGCCGAGGCCAGACTGGCGGATGCGCGTGCCCGGGAGAGTGCGACCGAGGCGTTGATCGCGCATCTCAAGCTGCAGATTGCCCGTCTGCGGCGCGAGCAATTCGGTGCCAGCGCCGAGCGCAGCCGCCGTCTGCTCGATCAGCTGGAACTGCAGCTCGAAGATCTCGAGGCCGATGCCTGTGAAGACGGGCTGGCCGCCGAAGCCGCTGCGGTAAAGACGACGCGTGTCGGTGGTTTCGAGCGCAAGCGCCCGGCCAGAAAACCCTTTCCCGAACACCTGCCGCGTGAGCGCGTGGTGATCGAGGCCCCTTGCGCCTGTCCTGCCTGCGGCAGCACCAGGCTGTCGAAGCTGGGGGAGGACATCACCGAGACGCTGGAGGTGATCCCGCGGCAGTGGAAGGTGATCCAGACCGTGCGGGAGAAATTCTCCTGCCGGGCCTGCGAGGCGATCGCGCAGCCGCCGGCACCGTTCCACGTCGTTCCCCGCGGGTGGGCAGGAGCGAGCTTCCTCGCGATGCTTTTGTTCGAGAAGTATGGCCAGCATCAGCCGCTCAACCGCCAGGCCGAGCGCTTTGCCCGCGAGGGTGTTCAACTCAGCGTCTCGACCCTGGCCGACCAGGTTGGGGCGGCATGTCATGCGCTGATGCCGCTCTACCGGCTGATCGAGACCCATGTTCATGCGGCCGCGCGCCTGCATGGCGATGACACCACGGTGCCGGTCATGGCACGGGGCAAGACCGATACGGCCCGGCTATGGGTCTATGTGCGTGATGACCGGCCCTTCGGCGGCTCCGATCCCCCGGCGGCATTGTTCCATTATTCGCGGGACCGGCGCGGCGAGCATCCACAGGCCCATCTTGCCGGCTGGTCGGGCATCCTCCAGGCCGATGCCTACGGCGGTTATGGCGAACTATACAAAGATGGCCGCACACCTGCACCAGTGCGTGAGGCCGGATGCTACGCACACGCCCGGCGAAAATTCTTCGAACTGGCCGATATCGGTGCCGCAGCGCACAAGAAGAGCCGTGGCGGGCAAGCCGCCACGATCTATCCGATCGCGATCGAGGCCGTGCGGCGGCTCGATGCCCTGTTCGAGATCGAGCGAACCATCAACGGAAAGACGGCCGCCGAACGGCTGGCTGTGCGGCAGGATCTCAGCGCGCCGCTGGTTACCGAGCTCCATGCCTGGCTGAACGGCCAGATCACGAAGCTCTCGCGCCATCACGACCTTGCCAAAGCCATCAACTACATGCTCCGCCGCTGGGAGGCATTCACCCGCTTCCTTGAGGATGGTCGGGTCTGCCTCAGCAACAACGCGGCCGAACGCGCCCTGCGTTGCGTGCCGCTCGGCCGCAAGGCGTGGCTGTTCTGCGGCTCGGATCGCGGCGGTGAACGGGCCGCCATCCTCTACACCCTGCCGGCTCAATAACGTCGATCCACAAGCCTGGCTCGCCGACGTGCTCGCCAGGATCAACGATCATCCCGCAAGCTGCCTCGACCAGTTGTTGCCCTGGAACTGGGGCAACGCCAGCAAAGTCCTGGCAAGTGCAACGGAAGAGGCTGGACGTGTCTGAAGAGGCCGTACTTCGGGAGAAGCTGCGAAAGATCGAGGCGTTGTTCGCCGGAGCCGGAACGATCGGCGAACGCACAGCGGCCGAGGCCGCACTCGGGCGCGTTCATGCACGGCTGGCGGAACTTCAGGGCCGGGACAGGACAGTCGAGATGCAGTTCTCACTGCGCGATCAATGGTCACGCCGATTGTTCCTGGCGTTGTGCCGACGCTATGGCTTGAAGCCATACCGCCTTTACCGGCAACGCCTGACCACCGTCATGTTGCGGGTACCGCAGGCATTTGTCGATCAGGTGTTGTGGCCGGAATTCCAGGAACTCAACAACGCCTTGACCCAGTATCTGAACGACGTCACAGATCGCGTCATCCGTGAAGAGGTCCATCGCGACACAAGTGAGGCCACCGAGATGGGCCAGGCTCTGCCTTCAAAATAATCAAACAGAACCAACCGCCACAGCCGCTCCCTCCCACAAGCCAACAGAATACAAGACCCGCGGTTCACGCCGGATGCTTACAGTGCGGCACCAGACCCCAACTCAGGAGGTCGATGCGCCGCTCGCCGGTTTCAGGATGTCGGCGGACAACCAGCGCCCGTTGCGACGGGGCGATATTCCAGGACGGCCGTGCATCTGCCGGCGCTGAATTGACCGCCCCGAACAGCTTGCGGATCGCTTCAACCGGCTGGAAGGCTGCAAAACGTCCGCACATGGCGCCTCTTGCTCTCCTAAAATGTTCTCCATATGTTCTAGTCAATGGAGGCGTATATGGGAAGCTACACAGGCGGGAATACCACAGGTTTCGTCAGCCCCGCAGGTGATAGCCTGGAGGGACCGATCGATCTGTCCGAGATCCTCGATCTCCGC